>CAZHKL010000020.1:0-4736 GCA_964532695.1 uncultured Gammaproteobacteria bacterium
ACATCTTCCATTGAAAATTCCTTGACCCCAGCGGGCATCACTTGGGTCCGGCGCGCGTCGCCGTATTTTTTCTTGAGTTCCTCGGTCTCCCGACGCGTCACCGCCAAAATTTTTTTCGGCGAGTTGAGCAGGGCCTCCAATTCTTCAATCAAAGACTTTTTCTCTTTGAGTTCATTCTCAATTTTCAGCCGTTCCAAAGCCGCGAGTTGAGCCAAACGCATCTCGAGGATGGCCTGGGCCTGCAACTCGGTCAGTTTGAATTTGACCATCAAATTGACCCGCGCCTCGTCGCGATCTTTTGATTTCTTGATCGTCTCAATCACCCGATCAAGATGAAGAAGAGCAATCTTCATTCCATCCAAGATATGAGCCCGCTCTCGAGCCCGAGTCAGATCATAAGTCGCTCGACGTCGAACCACGACCTGACGATGCGCCAGATACTCCTCCAGCATCATTTTGAGATTGAGAACGCGAGGCTGCAGACCGTCAATCAGGGCCAGGAGATTAACATGAAATGTCTCTTGAAGTTGAGTGGCTTGAAAAAGACGATTCAAAACTTTTTTAGGATAAGCGTCCTTTTTCAATTCAACCACCATCCGGATCCCCTCTTTGGAAGATTCATCGCGCAGATCGCGAATGCCTTCAATCTTTTTTTCGCGCACCAGGGCCGCGATTTTTTCCAACAAGGCCGCCTTATTCACCTGATAAGGAATCTCGGAAACAACAATCCGAAATTGACCGGTTTTATCCTCTTCGATTTCTGTCTTGGCGCGCATAACAATCGGCCCCCGACCCGTGGCATAGGCCTGCTTGATATCCGCCAGATTATAGATCAAGCCGCCAGTGGGAAAATCCGGACCCTTAATGAATTTGGTCAGTTCTTCGACTGTGATTTCCGGATCATCAATCAGAGCGAGCAGGCCGTCGCAAATTTCCGTCAGGTTATGGGGCGGGATATTGGTGGCCATACCCACGGCAATGCCGACCGTTCCATTTAAAAGAAGACTGGGCAGATTGGCCGGCAAGACCTTGGGTTCTTGCTGGGTACCGTCGAAATTCGGCATTAAATCCACGGTATCTTTGTCAATGTCCAAAAGCAGCTCTTCGGCAATTGGCGCCAGTTTGGCTTCGGTGTAACGATAAGCGGCAGCGGCATCGCCATCAATTCCGCCAAAATTTCCCTGTCCGGCAATCAATGGATAACGAAGAGAAAAATCTTGAGCCAAACGAACCAGGGCGTCATAAACCGCAATGTCGCCGTGGGGATGGAAACGGCCCAAGACATCACCGACCACGGTCGCGCATTTGCGAAACTTGGCTCCTGGCCGCAAACCCATCTGCCACATTGAATAAAGAATCCGGCGGTGAACGGGTTTAAGTCCATCGCGAACATCGGGCAAGGCCCGAGAAATAATCACGGACATGGCGTAATCCAAATATGAGGTCTCCATCTCCGTGACAATCGGTTGGGGAAGAATTTTTTCCGGCCTGGCGATCGGCGGGGGCGATTCCTTTTTACTAACCATAGAGATTTAATTTCAGTTGGAATAGCCAAACTAAAATCACGGCGAGCAGGGCGCCGGCTAGAGCTAAACGATATTTCCATCCAGCCGTCATAACTAATCCCGAGACAAAATCTTAATTTCCACACCCTCCTCGGGTAAATCCTTGCGACTGACTTTGAGCCGTGGCAAAATTTCAGGTTTGCCCGCGCCCATAACTTTTAAAAACTTTTCCACTGGATCAAGCTTAAGTTTCAAATTCGGCAGCTCATAAAACATCGGCACGACCAAACTAGGTTCGATCTGACCAATAATTTCCGAGGCCCGCTTGGCTTCCAAGACCCCATAACCGCCCGCGGGCAAAAACAAGACATCCACATTTTCAAAATGAGCCAATTCCTCATTAGTCAGCAGACGATCCAAGGCCCCTAAATGAGCAATTTCTAAACCTTCAGCCATGATACGAAATAAGACCTTGTCCGAAGCGGCAATCCCATAAACAAAAATCCCCTTGACCTCATACTCGCCTGGTTCGCGAATGATAAAAGGCGAACCAACAATGGCTTCCAGGTTGGCGGCTAGGGGATGATCTCGAGAAATGGCCACTAAATCGGCCGTCAGGGTGCGCGGAAAACGCAAACCAGACGAGTTATCATAAGGATCAATGACCATTGTCGCTTCTTCTTTAACGCCAGTTTTGATTTTGAGAGAAAAACAAGACAAACCGTGCCAAGTAATAGTCATAGAGACGGAGATAGTCTACCATTAAAATCAAGAAGAGGCAACGGGACGTTTTTCCAAAATTGCGATTTCTCGCCAGACATATTGATCGAGCCGACCATAGATCAGGGTTTTGCCGTCAGCGCCAAATTCGGGCGCTAAAGTCGGGGTGATGGCCTGAAGCGGCAGGGGCGGAAGAAGAGCAAAATGATAATCAGCCAAACGAGAAATCACTGAAGCATGAAGGGATATTTTTTTTGTTTTCCAAAAAGGAAAAGCAATCACGGCGCGGCCATGACTCTTCAGCACCAAATGAAAGGCAGTGAGCAAATCATGAAAGAGCGGTCGCAACTGCCGTTCAATCTCTTGGATCTCCTCTGGGGTCTCGCGACCGCGAAGAGGCGGGCCAAGATATGGTTCAGTAACAATGGTCTCAACTGAAGCCGCCCCCAAAATCTGGGGCAAGTGTTTGACTCCGGTGTCCAAGAGGCGCGCCTTCCGCGCCGCGGCCGGATCAAGCCAAGTCAAATTACTTTTGGTCCGGGCAATGGCCGTGGAATCCAGATCACTGCCAATTAAAGAATAATAACCCAAAAGCCAAGCCTCGGCGAGAATGGTTCCTGATCCGCAAAAAGGATCAAGCAGGGTGGCGGCCAGAGGCGCTCGAGCTAAATTAATCATCATCTTGGCTAGTTTGGGCGGCAATAGACCGCGGCGCGCGTCCCGTTCTGGCCGTCCGTAATCGCGTTCGGAAAATTCTTTCCAGGGCTGAATCGCCAGGGTCTGACCAAGATCAAGACCTGATTCCCGAAGCAAAAAAACAATTTCCATACCCTCGATCAGCAGCCGATTAGTTTCAACCACCACCGAGGAAAGCGTGGCCTCGCGACTGACGACAAAGCGCGCCCTCAAACCAGAGGTCTGGAGACGATGCTTAACCTCCAATCCCAAACGACGCAGTGTTTTTCGAAAACCCTGAACTTTTTTTGGCGGCAGCCCATTCCTGCTCGCGTCATAAGCCGAAAAACCAAAGACCAATCGCTTTTTTCCCGGAGCCGCTTCAGTCAAGACTTGAACCAAAAAGGAGAGAATAGTTTCGGTCCGCGGTTCTAAATCCCAACTCTCAAGCCCCGAACCAATTTTAATGGTGCCGCCCAGTTCACGTCTCAAGACCTCGAGGGCGGGCAAATTTTGAGTCTCCATCATCAAAGCCTCGCGAGAAATCGAAAAATGAGAGATAGGAATCTGCTGGCGATCAAAAATCGCCAGGATCTCGGCTGCTCCCAGGGCTGGTTCCCGACCGAGAATAAAGAAAAGACGCATACGCTCCTAGTGTAGCAATGGCCTTGACTTGACGCAATTTCAAGCTGTGATAAGATGGGGACGATTATGAAATATTACGAATTAATCTGTCTCCTGCCAACTAATTTGACTGAAGAAGAACTCGCCCCGCGGCGAGAACAAATTTTAAAATTGCTGACTGGTCAAGGAGCAGAAATTATCCGCGATTCAGAACTAGGCAAATTTCGTTTGACCTATCCTATTGGTCAAGCTCACTGGGGTCTTTATTGGCTTTTGATTTGTCAAATTGATCCGGCCAAGGTTGCCGCCCTCGAGACCGCCTTAAAATTATCCGGCCAGCTTTTGCGCTTCAGCATCAAAAAAACCACGGCCGCCGCCAAGGAGCGCAAATATCTCTTGAGTCAATATCAGGAACCGCTGGTTGATCGAGAACGAGAAATGCCGCGTCCAATCATCGAACGTCGGCCACGATTTTCCGCGCCGATTCCAAGACCGGTTCCGCCCTCGGCCCCGGCCGGCCCGCCTCTTTCCACTGAAGAAATTGAAAAACAAATTGATAAAATCTTAGAAGAAAAAGTTCTCTAAATCTTTAATTTTCGCATCTTTATGACCCTCAACAAAGCCATGGTCATTGGCAATCTTACTCGCAATCCCGAACTCCGCACCATTCCTTCGGGCCAATCAGTGTGTTCTTTTGGCGTGGCTACCAATCGCCAATGGACTAATCAGCAGGGACAAAAACAAGAGCAGGTTGAGTTTCACAATATTGTGACCTGGGGCCGGCTGGCCGAGATTTGCAATCAATATCTGTCCAAAGGACGCAAGGTCTTTATCGAAGGCCGGCTGCAGACCCGGGAATGGGAGGCGCAAGATGGTTCCCGACGTCAGCGCACGGAAATCGTGGCCGAAAATATGATTATGCTTGACCGCGGTCCAACCGCGGCCGCCGGAGAAACAACCAGCCAGGGAACAGAGACAACCCAAACAGAGACTGCTCCCGCGGAAGAGATCAAGTTAGAGGACATTCCTTTCTAATATGGAACGGAAAAAACGACCCTGCTATTTTTGCCGCGCCAATCTCGCTCATCTCGATGCCAAAGATACCCTGATTCTTCAACGCTATCTCTCCTCCTACGGCAAGATTGTGCCGCGCCGCCGTTCCGGCGTTTGCGCCTGGCACCAGCGCAAACTTGCCCGAGCTATTAAACCTGT
>CAZHKL010000020.1:4746-6357 GCA_964532695.1 uncultured Gammaproteobacteria bacterium
CCCTTTGTGGTCCAGTAAAATTTAAGAGGCCCAGGCCTCTTATGTTTCGATTTCAAGAAATCAAAAATAATCCTCGTCTCCAATTCTATCTTTTAGGATCAATGGAGGTTCGGCGACTGATTCGAGAATGGTTCAGAAAAAATGGGTTTTTAGAAATTGAAACCCCGGCTCTAGTCCATGCCACCGGGCAAGAACCGTATTTAGACCCGTTCACCCTGACGGTCAAAAACGAATCAGGTCAAGCCGAACCCGCCTTTCTCATCACCTCGCCCGAGTACGCGCACAAAAAATTATTAGCCGCCGGTTTCCCCAAAATTTTCGAATTAGCCCGTTGTTTTCGCAATGGCGAACCCCAAAGCCGTCTTCACCAGCCTGAATTTACCCTGCTCGAGTGGTATCGAGCCAATGCCGATTATCAAGAGATAATGGGGGATGTTGAACAACTCGTCAATTTTGTTTTTTTGAACCTTCAAACAAAATATCCTCGCCCAATGACCATTGATTTTACCCCGCCCTGGGAACGTCTTTCAGTCAGCGACGCCTTCCGGCAATACGCCGAGCTTGATCTCGAGACGGTGAAAGACGAGACGACTTTTTTCAAAATTTTTCTGACCCAGATCGAATCAAGGCTTGGCCAAAAAAAACCAACTATTCTTTACGATTACCCCGCCTCAATGGCCGCCCTGGCTAAAATTAAAAAAAACGACCGACGTTATGCCGAACGTTTTGAGGTCTATCTCAAGGGCCAAGAGATCGCTAACGCCTTTTCTGAATTAACTGACGCGGCGGAACAAAAAAACCGCTTTCAACGCGAACAAGAAGAGAGAAAAAAAACAAACCGTCCAATTTATCCTCTTGATCAAGAGTTCTTGGCCTCCCTGACCGAAATGCCTGGGGCCGGCGGGATTGCCTTAGGAATTGACCGATTAAGCATGATACTTCTTGACGCTCCAAGTCTCCACGAGGTAATCTTTTTCCCATACTATGGCCACCACTTCTGACATCACTCGAGGTCTGGCCCTAAGACATAATAACGAAATCCATGTCGTGGTTGATTTTCAATTTGTCAACCCGGGCAAGGGCGCGGCCTTTGTCCGAACCCGTCTCAAAAATATCAAAACCGGCAAGGTGCTTGAACAAACTTATAAATCAGGCGAGAAGATCGAGCTGATTGATCTTGATCGGATCAAGGTTCAGTATCTCTATTCTGACGCGAGTGGTTATTATTTCATGAATCCGCAAAATTACGAGCAGATCTCCCTATCTCGCGATGAGATTGGTTCGGCGGAGATCTATCTCCAAGAAGGACAAGAGGCTGTCCTGCTGATGCATGACCAACAGCCCATCACCCTTGAACTGCCGCGGAAAATAACTCTTCAGGTCGAATCAACACCCGAGGGAGTGAGGGGGGACACGGCCTCTGGCCGCGTCACCAAAGAAGCGATTTTAAAAAACGGCCTTAAGGTGCAAGTGCCGCTTTTCATTGGAACCGGAGACCAAGTCATCATTAACACGGAAACCGGCGAATATGTTGAACGAGCTTAATTTGCGGCCGCTGATTCAGCAGTTTTTTCCTCTTCCCCGGCCTTCTCCAACATGCGAGCGCGCAGA
>CAZHKL010000020.1:6367-11289 GCA_964532695.1 uncultured Gammaproteobacteria bacterium
GAGTCCGCCCCCGGCTGGGATTTAAGATAAAGCTTAGCCGCTTCCCGACCAACGCCCAATTTTTCTTCCCCAAAACTATAAGTATTGCCTGATTTGGCAATCACTCCCAAAAGAACTCCGGTATCCAAAAGATCACCCGTGATCGAGATGCCTTCGTTGTATAAAATATCAAATTCCGTTGAGCGAAAAGGCGGGGCAACTTTATTTTTAACAATTTTAGCCTTCATGCGATTGCCGATAATCTTTTCGCCTTGTTTGATTTGAGCGGCGCGACGCACCTCAATTCTGACGGAAGAATAAAATTTCAAAGCCAAACCGCCGGTCGTGGTTTCTGGATTGCCAAAAAAGATTCCAATCTTGTGGCGAATTTGATTGATAAAAACAAGAATGGTTTTTGATTTAGAGATCAGACCAGTGAGTTTGCGCAGGGCCTGACTCATCAGGCGCGCCTGCAGTCCCATATGTTGTTCACCCATCTCCCCCTCGATTTCCGCCTTGGGCACGAGCGCGGCCACTGAATCAACAATAACTAAATCCACGGCCCCAGACCGGACCAGGGTCTCGACAATCTCCAAGGCCTGCTCGCCCGTGTCAGGTTGAGAAATAAAAAGATCCTTGATTTTCACACCCAGACGACTGGCATAGTCTGGATCAAGCGCGTGCTCGGCATCAATATAAGCGGCTAGTCCGCCAGTCTTCTGCACCTCGGCGACCGCGTGCAACGCCATCGTCGTCTTGCCTGACATTTCCGGACCAAAAATCTCCACAATCCGGCCGCGCGGCAGACCGCCGACGCCCAAAGCCAGATCCAAAGAAATCGAACCAGTGGGAATCACTTCCACTTCCATTTTTTGGGCTTCGCCCAATTTCATAATTGAACCAGCGCCAAACCGTTCGCGGATTTGCGAGATGGCCTCTTCAACGGCCCTAATCCGTCCTGAAAATTCTTCTTTGTTTTTAGTCATAACTTGAGGATTAAGAATTAAACTATTGGCTGGTCGGCGATTCAAAAAGCACCATTCGATATTCAACTCGCGGTCGCGAGTATTTTTTCTTCGCTTGAACCTTAATGACATTCACCCCGCCTTCCAGATCAACCGTCGTCTCAAAATTGCCAGCCCGATCCTTAGGCACGGAACGATCATTAACCAGCACGATGGCCCGCGGATCAGTGGAACCACTCACCCTAATAATGGGGGTGACCGTCGCGGCATCGCGAACCGGATCCGCCAGATTCAGAATCGGCGGCGAGGCCAGCATCCAAACTTCATAACCAAGATAAACCACCAGCCCGAGAACGGCCAAAACCGTGGCCAATATCCGCCAATCTAAAGGAAACAGGCCAGCTCTCAATCCCAGGGGCGGATGAACCGGATGAACCCTGGCCTGGACTTCAGGCTGAATCAACATCTCAATCTGATGTAAAAATTCTGATTCACCGCCTAAAATCTGCAAATAACCGCGAATAAAATTCCGTCGAACCAAACCCTCGGGCAGTTCTTCGAAATGTTCATCCTCAATCGCCCGCAGATATTTAGGCAAAATTTTCGTCTCCCGCGAGGCCTTTTCCAAGGTCCAACCCCGCGCTTCTCTTTCCTGTCGCAGCCAAACACCGATTCTTATTTTTGGTTCCATGAGTTTAATGGTAAAAGCAGTGGGCATACGATTCATCTTGGTCAGCTAATCATGAAGAGGTCTGATCGTCAAATAAAAGTTATTCCCAGGGTGGGATATTTTCTTCGTTTCGCGACCCGACTGATGGCGAACCATTACTCATCAGAACCTCTCGAGGTTTAGCGCCCTCGCCCGGACCAATCAAGCCTTGGGCTTCAAGCAAATCCAGGAGGCGGGCCGCTCGAGCATAACCAACCTTGAGTCGTCGCTGCAAAAGAGAGGCTGAAGCCTTGCCAGCTTGAAGAATCACCTCTTTCGCCTCGGGCAACAGGGGATCATCGTCGCGGCTCGTTTCATCACCAGAGATCAAGGCTCGGGTTTCTTGTTTTTCCGTGATCGAGACATCATAATCAGGCGCTTCGTATTCATCTTTAATATAGTTCACCACCCGCCTAATCTCTTCATCAGAAACATAGGCGCCCTGAAGACGGCGGGGTTTGGAAATTTCCGGCGAGGTAAAAAGCAGATCGCCTCGACCAAGAAGTTTCTCCGCCCCAGAAGTATCAAGAATCGTTCGTGAATCAGTCTGTGAAGCCACAGCAAAGGCCAATCGAGCCGGAATATTCGCCTTGATCAGACCAGTAATCACATCCACTGAGGGTCGTTGGGTCGCGACCACAAGATGAATGCCCACTGCCCGGGCCATTTGGGCAATGCGAATGACGGAATTTTCCACTTCGGCCGCGGCCGAGGCCATTAAATCAGCTAATTCATCAATAACAAGCACGAGTGCGGGGATTTTTTCTTTAGCCCCGGCATTATAACCCTGAAGATCACGCGCGCCGCTTGACTCCAAAATCCGGAACCGTCGCTCCATTTCACTAATGGTCCATTTTAAGGCATTGATGGTTTTGGGCACATCAGTGATGGTCGGCACCAACAAATGGGGAATGCCGTTGTAAATCGGCAGCTCCACTCGTTTGGGGTCAACCAAAATGAGTTTAAGCTCATCAGGATTATTTTGAAAAAGCAGGGAAACAATCATGGCGTTCAAACTCACGGTTTTACCCGAACCAGTCGCGCCCGCAACCAAGAGATGGGGCAGACGAGGCAGGTCGGCAAACCAGGGATTGCCCGAGACATCCTTGCCCAAGGCCAGCATCAGATTATGAGGCCGATGACGAAAGGCCGGGGTCTCGATGATTTCACGCAGACCAACCACGGCCACGCTTTGATTCGGCACCTCAATTCCCACCAGCGACTTGCCGGGAATCGGCGCCTCAATCCGAATCGGGTGAGCGGCCAAGGCCAAGGCCAAATCATTCTGCAGGGCCGTGATTTTGGTCAGCTTGATGCCTTCCTGCGGTTTAAGAGTGTATTGAGTCACGGTTGGACCGACAGAAACATCGCCCATCTCGACTGGGATATTAAAATGGGCCAAGGTTTTGAGTATAATCTCCAGATTGCGCTTGACATCGCCAGGCGATGGTTGAGCTCCGCGACCAGCCAAAAGATCAAGGGGAATATCAATCCGTCGCCCTTTTTTGGTTTTCAGGCCCTGCGAAAATTCATCGGGTGGGCTGGGTTTTTCTTCAGTTTGATATTGAGCCGCTGACCGATGATCGGCGTTATTTTTTTTCCAGGGCAATTCACGGAGGACAAAAGATGGCGGTTCCCCACCCACCAAAACCCGAGGGTGATTAATCGCCTTGCGCCACCAAGAAAAGGGCCGCCAAAGCCAACGCGCTAAACAACCGATCAGCTGACCGCGGCTAGCCAAGGTCTCGAGCGAGGTATTGCCAATTAAAATGAGCGAGGCCAGCATCAGAGCCAAAAAAATAATCAGCGCTCCGGCTTGACCAAAACCAGTCACCAGCAGACGGCCAACCATCTTACCCAAGGCACCGCCAGTAAAATTAATCCCGGGAATCGAATGTTGGATAGTGAATAAAAGACCAGCCAAACCAATCACAAAAAAGAAGAGACCAATCACGCTGACACTCCGAAAACCATGTTGAGTCGGCAGGAGGAAAATGGCGGCCAGGGCGATCAAAAAAAGAGGAACCAGCAAAGAAGCGCTTCCTAATCCTCGCTCGAGAAACCCGATCATCAATCGTCCGGCCCCGCCGCCCAAATCAAAAAGCGACAACAAAACCAAGGCGGCTAGAGTGAAAAAAATAATGACCAAAACACCTCGCTTGGCTTCAGGCGCCAGCGGCGGCCGCCTTCTTCTTTCCGGATGATTTTTCCTGTTTTTCCGTCGGACCATTCTCTTCTTATTATACTCCAAGGCAATGAATTAAACCATTGCCGAACGACTATTTTAGGCGGCCGCCGCGGGCAGCGAAAATAATAAAATCAAAATACCCTTCGCGAGGCTGCGAAGTGAGACCAAGCTCAAAGTACGGACTAGAGCATGAAAGCGTAGAGGAGAGAGATTGTGTATCCAAGAAAGGATACAAACGCTTGTTATGCGCGAGTCCGAGTAGCTTACCCCACCTCGCAGTCTTGCGGAGGGTACTCTCCGATTTGTTCCAAACTATAAAAGGGAAGCGGGTCGTTGTCAAGTCAGCTTGTCCACACTTTTTACTTATCATAGCAAAAAAAGACCGTCAAGGTCTTTTTAGCTCTCCTCTCTCCTCGGAAAAATCTGGAGAAGATTGCTCATGGGTAGTGCACCAGGGCACGCCACGAGCGCGGTCACGACTTGAACACAAATATCCAGTAATCACCGGATAAGCGGCCCCAGCGCGACCAATTCTCTTCTGCTATGCCGGTCAAGGCAAAAGCAGTTGAGCCTCATCTCCCCCATGTTTTTCCGAAGGAGCTTGATTTCCTTCAAACTTATTTTTAACTTAAAAGAATAGCATAAAATAGCGATCTTGTCAATCCCCACCGCTCAGCTGTGGCGAGCCTATTCCACAGCTGAGCGGTGGCAGAGGTCGTTCCAAGAAAAAACTTAACAAAGCTAAAAAAATCCATCCACCGCTCAGCGGTGGCAAGCCTATTCCACAGCTGAGCGGTGGAAATAAAAAAAAGCGAGCTAGAAGTCCAGTAGACTTCCAGCCCGCGAACAGGCGAACTACTAGGGCACCGTGGCCCGCAGATTGCAGCCGGACGGAACCGTGCCGTTGACGACTGGCGCCCAGGCTGACATATTGCCGGTCGGACACTGACAGACCAGGGTTCCACGCTGCTGGCCGGTCGCGCCTGGACCAACACAGCTCCAACTGGTCGAACCGCCAGCCACATACTCGACCGAAACATCGAGTTGCATCCCGCTCGCGAGACCAGCCCGCTGACAGGTG
>CAZHKL010000021.1:0-10358 GCA_964532695.1 uncultured Gammaproteobacteria bacterium
TGGTCGCACTCTGAGGCATATTTGTCATCGGAGGGTGCAGGACTCGAACCTGCAAGGGCTTACGCCCCCCAGTTTTCAAGACTGGTGCCTTGCCATTCGGCGCAACCCTCCACGGAGGGTGTGGGAATCGAACCCACAAACGACTTTTAAAGGTCGTTACGGTTTAGCAAACCGTTGCCTTGCCATTCGGCGCAACCCTCCTTCTCTTGGCGGCTAGTGGCCAGTATAGCCGAAAGATTAAGCGCGAGCAAGAACCAGACCAAAGACTTGGGTAGCGCCGTTTTTTTTAAGGGCGCGGGCGGCCATCTCAAGCGATGAACCGCTGGTTGAAACATCATCAACCAGAATGACTGGCTGATGGATGAGCGCTGGAGGATCAGTTACTCGAAAGGCCTGACGGAGACTGTGCCAACGCGTCGGGTCATCAGGTCCAAGTTGGGCATGAGCCGGCATAATTAAATCCCAAAGAGTATAACGACGAATGAGCGTTCTGGCCAAGAGGGGTCGTTCGAGGGCTTGAGCCAGGTTTTCCGCCAGGAATAGTGATTGATTAAGGCCGTAGATTCGCTCGCGATAAGGCAGTCTTGGCAGGGGGATAATTAGACCAGTTGTTGGCAGCAGATGTTTGAAGGTTAAGGCGGTTCTGACCAGCAGCCCTCCGAGTAATTGATTTAAAGACAGCAGACCTTGGTATTTGAAAAAAGAAATAGCTTGTTGGAGCAGGGGATCATGATAAGAGCCGGCCGCCAGGAGTCCATCTAGGGCCGCGGTTTGATGCCGGGGGCAGGGTCGGCCAAGAGCCGAGGGGGTCTGACAAAAAGGACAAGTCGTATTGGGAAATGGACGGATCAGGGAAAGACAGAATGAGCAAAGGAGTTCGTCTCGGGCGCCGCAACCAAGACATTCTTTAGGCAGAAGCCAATCGAGAAATTTTTGCCAAATAATCAGCCTAGAGCCACTTGAATTCATCAACCAGCCAATTTAGTCCGTTTTTAATCAATTTGATTTCAGCTTGAGGATAAGAAATTCTCGCCTGGGGAAGGGCGGCGGTGGCTTCAATTTGTTGCGTAAAGACCTTGATCAAGGCTTGGTCATTGGTTTTTTGCGCCACCTCGGTCCGCAGGGCTTGGGTGGTGACTCCGAGATAATTGCCCGCGGGCAAAGGATTGTCGCGAATAAATTCATTTGTTCGATTTTGCATTGTTTTGGTCATCTGCGGAAAAAGGTCGCGGAGATTGGCAAAATTGCCCTGATTAGAATAACTGCCGTATCGTTCAGTAAAAATTTGGGCAATCACTTCTGGTTTTTGTTCTTGGGGACCGGGCGGCGGCGCTTGAATCACGGCTGGAATCTGGTAATCGGCCAGCGGCGGCAGGGCCGGCGCGGTTTTCTCTTTAGTCGTTGGAGCAACCGGAGCGGATGAAGGAGACGATTTTTTCAGCTCGCGCGCTCGAAGCCAAAAAAAGATAAGAATTAAAAGAATCAGGAGACTGATTCCGATAATTTCCAATTTAGTCCGACGTTCCATATCTAATTTAGGTTTTAGCGGCTTGGGCTTGTTCAAATTCTTTCCGCGCCGCTTCGATCTCTAAGAGTTGACGCGGGTCAGAGGTGATAATTTGATCTTCGGTGTAGGAGGCGACGATTTTAATAGCCGCGTGTTTGGGGCCGGCGAAAAAAATACCCTCGCCCACGCCGGTCTCGAGGAGATAGTACTTTTCCGCATTGGTCAGCAAGAATGTTTTTTGGATCAGATCAATGGCCGCGGGCGATTGTTTGAGCAGCAGTTGAAGCGAGGAATTAGTGACAATGGCTTGACCATAGGGCGAGCGCAGGAAATCATTAACATCTTGAGTGATGGTCGTAACGCCCAAATAATACTTGCGGCAACGTTTGACCAGAGCAAAAATAAATTTAGCCGAATCATCGTGTTGCATTAGCCACCAAGCCTCATCAATGACCAAGATTCGTTTTTTGCGCTCGGAACGAACCACATTCCAGAGATAATTGACAATGGCGTAAATGGCCATTGGTCGAAGCTCGTCTTCCAGATCGCGGACCGAAAAGGTGACTAAAATATTATCCATTCCGACCGTGGTTGGGGAGTTGAGCAGACCGGCAAAAGTGCCCTCGGTGTATTTTTTGAGTTTGATGACCAGGGTCGTCGTCCCTTCCATCCCTTCAAGCACCTCCACAAAATCTTGGAGAATCGGCGGTTCAACCGTTCGCAAATCACTCTCGGGGGTAATGTCTTTTTTGGCGTAGGTCTCGAGTAGGGCTCGGTCAAGCAAGGAATCTTCTTCCGGATTGATGGCCCCGAGCATAATTCGCAGCAATCCCTTAACCGTAATGACCGCGCTGCGAATAATGTCCTCGGCGGTAAATTCTTCGCCGACTGGCCGCGGCAGATCAAAGGGATTGATTTTGGCCTCGGAGGCGAGCGAGATATTGACATAGGTGCCTCCGACCGCGTCCGAAAGATGTTTATATTCCATTTCCGGATCAATAACAATGACCTCGGTGCCGAGCATCAGGGAACGGAGGACCTCTAATTTGACCGCGTAGCTCTTGCCGGCGCCGCTGGTGGCAAAAACCGTGGCATTGGCGTTTTGCAGACTAAAACGGTCAAAAAGAATCAGGCTGTTGTTGTGTTTGTTAATGCCAAAGAGAATGCCATTGTCCGAGGTCAGATCAGCCGAGGTAAAAGGAAAAGAAGCGGCGATTGGCGAGGTGTTCATGTTAAAGGTGATCATCAATTCGTCATTGCCCAAGGGCAGGGTGGAATTGAAACCCTGTTCCGCTTGATAAAAGACCCGTTTGGTGTAGATCAGTTTTGAACCAAAAATTGATTCAATGTTTTGGGTTGTTTTTTCCAGTTCTTCTTTGTTTTTAGCGTAGATGGTCACATAAAAGGCAAATTGGAAAAAGTGTTCAATGCCTTGGGTGAGATCATCGCGCAGTTTTTCAATATCGCGCAGCGCGGTTTCGCGGATGGGATCGCGCGGCGCGCCTTTTTCCGCGTCAGAGAGGATCTGGGCCTCGAGCGCGCCGACCTTTTTTTTCAGTTGTTTTAAGATGATTTCCGATTTGACTGGATAAAAGAACAGACCAATGTCCAAGGTCGAACTCAAGTTCACCACTGGCGTTGACCAACCAACCCCAATGTAGCGGGGATAGGTGATAATAAAAAGGGTGCGGACATAAGTCGAACCTAAGATCACCAGGTCGGGTTTAACCTCTAAGGAGGCCGGGGAGATTAGATCGTGGATCGAGACCACGCCTCGACGATAGATCCGTTCTTCTTCCAAGGCCTGCCGTTCGGCCGTCGCCTTGACTTCTTTTTCCAGTTTGATTTTTTTCTTGGTCATATTAAGCCTCAACCCGCAGATCGCCGAGCGATTTCATTTTTTGAGTCTCGAAGAGATCAGGATTGTAGACCGTGTAATAAAGTTCAATCAGGCTTTGGGTGTCAAGCATCACGGTGGAAACGCCCATTGAGTTCAGGAGGCTGGAGACTTGATCCACCCGCTGGAGAAGATCAGCGCGACGGGCCTGAAACCGTTCTTCTCGGACCTTGATGGTCAGGGCCGGGGTGAGCGTTTCTTTAAAACGGACAAACCATCCCTTTCGTTTATTGGAAAGAGGATCAAGCGGGACAGTGGCCAAGAACCGTTTGGACATAATCTCGCCCAAAGAAACCAATTCTCGGACAAAGGCGCGGTATTCAGAGATTTGGGCGCGCAAGAGTTCGTTTTTTTGTTGACGCTCTGACGCGGCGAGACGGTCGAGATAGGCATCAATGTTCAGTCGGCGCGATTGAACGACAATTTGCAAAGGAAAATCAAGGGCGTTTAAAAATTGCATGTAGGCTTGGATGATCGCCTGTTGTTCATCTTCGCTTTTTAAGGCAAAGTTGATTGAGGAACAAAGCAGAACAGCCCGCAGGGTGCCGTCTTTTAAGACCACGACCCCATCCTTAATTTCAGCAATATCAATAAACCTTTGGGTTTGACTGCTTGGTTTGGCGCCGGCCAATTTTTTGGATTGCATAAAATTTTTAATGACTCGTCTGGTTCAGCGGGTCAATTCGTCTTCTTCTGGTTGGTAAACTCCGCCGGTATTGACCACCAGGGAAAGTTCAGCCAGCTTTGAGGCTTCAAGCAGGGGTTTTTGCGGGGGCAGAGGCAATGGTTTGGCTTCAGGGGCAGTCAGAAATTCCCTAAGTTGCCCCTCGCCCAATTCTTTGTTCCAGACGCGGATTTTTGGCCGCCGCCAGGTTTGAATCAAATTCAGCAGAAAGTAGTGAAAGGGCTGGCTATTGATTCGGACAAAGGCGAGAATGACGCCGGCGGCAAAAGTCGGAACCCCGACCAACAGAAAAAGAGCGAAGTCAAAGAGTTTAAAAAAACCAAAGACCAATCCGCCCGTGACCAGCAGGATCACAAATTGTCGAACCGTGATTGGGCCGAAGATCTTGTCTTCAACCTCAATGAATTGCGGCACAACGAATTGATCAGTCATATTATAACCTTAAACTAGAGTTGAGAGAAAGGAGCGCTTGAAATTCAGTCAGGGTCAGGGTCGGTTGATTTTGGCTGGTTCGTTCATTCACTAGTTCAACGATTGGCCGGCCGGTTTCCAGGGCCGCTTGAGTCAGGGAGAGATAAAGCCGGTTAGGTTCTGATTCTTGCCAGGCGCGGATCGCCCGGACCTGGGTTTCATAGCCCTCTTGTTTTAAGAGCTCAATTTTGTCCTTAATTTTGGCCGCGGCCTCGGCTGGATCGCGGGAGAGGCGGCGGAATTCGATCAGGGTTAAGGTTTGCAGCTCTTCAGTCGGGCCAATGATTTTGCGTTCAAATTTAATATCTTTAATCTTGGGTTTGGTTTCGGCCGGGGCGGAAATTGAAGCTGGGGAAAGAACTGGTTTGGGTGATGGGATGATTGGCCGAGTTGGCAACGGGCTGACCAAGGAAGGGGAGGGCAGGATAATACCCTTGTCTTTGATGGCCTTGCTTTTTTGGATGATGCTCAAAAAGCGCTGATCCAGAACAGCGGTCTCCTGATGTTTTTTCGCGGTTTCTTTTTGAGTTTTTTTTGATTCTTCAGTTTCGCGGAAAGCAAGAGCCTCTCGCTGTTTTTGGGTTTCCAACTGTTTTTGGAGACCGAGAAATTCAGCCTCCAGCAGATTGGAAATTTGTCGGGCTTTGTCCGGAGCGAGATTTAGGCCGCCTTGAGCGAGAGGAGCGGCGAACAGGGTTAAGGTTTCAGCTTGGTCGCGCAAGTCCTTGAGTCGGGCGGCAATGATCGAGGTCAGACGATTCATCAGCATTTCGTCTTTGAAGGCCAGACCGCTGGAACGGAGAAGGCCATCCTGGCTGGCTTGGATTTTTTTGTCAATTTGTTCCGGGGTTAAGGGCAAGGGCGGGGGTGGCGTAATTTTAGGTTTTGAATCTTTGGTTTTTGGCGGTTCAGTCTCCACGATTTCGGCTGAAGCCAATTTTAATCTTAAAATTCCCATAACCCGTTCCGCGATTTCAACAGAAAGACCAACCCCGCCAACTTTTTCTGGTCGAGCGAGCATCGCGGCCAGTTCTAAATCGTCGCGCACACCCTTGAGGCGCGAGCGCAGGAGATGGCGAAATCGTTCGAGGAGATTGGGAGCCAATTCAATTTTTGTTTCTTTGATCAGTTCGTCAATTAGTTGATCGATCGTGATCGGTTGGGATTCGATTTTGACCAGGGGATATTTTTTGGGATCGCCTCCCCAAGATTCAATTTGCGGCCAGACCTTGGTTTTTAAGAAACGTTCAATCGGCAGGTAGCGGAAACCAGCCAAATCAGCGGCAAATTTTTTAGCCTGTTCATCTGGCCAGGCTAGTTCTTTGACAAGCCAGGGCACCAGCTCTTCCAATTTTTTCCAGCCAAGATCAAGATCGCCCACCAGATCAACCACCTTGTCTCTTAGATCGCCTTTGAGGCTGGTTGAGTCAAGTAATTGGCGAAAGCTGGTTTGGGTGCTGGGATTGATCAAAAAGGCGCGAACTGGGCCGGGCAAATTGGAAAAGGCCGCGAACGGATCTTGGCTTGGGGATGGGATCACAACCATATGAACTAGATCAGTTTCTTTAAGATTGGATGATTACTAATATCCTCGGCTTTGGCTGCCAGGGCGTCGCTGACCAGGCCGGCAATTGGTCCTTTAACCCGTTCCTTAATCTGTCGGGCAATTTCCCGAGCGGTTTCTCGTTCTGACTTGGACGATTGAGACATTCGAATGAGATCATCCTGGCTGACTCCCTCAATCAAGGCTTCGCTTAATTTCGCATTGTCTTGGATGTCTTTAGCCGAGATCCGGGTGAGGACATCCTTTTTGGTTTCATCATTCAAATGAGGCATAGATTCAGCCAGATACTTGTAATTATTAAAAGCCTCGGAGGGTTTGGCTCCGGCCAAGAGGCGGCCAAGGCTGATTTGGAGATCAATGCCGCGAGGCACTGCCCCCTTGTTTTCTAATTGTTGGCGATAGTCCAAGAGTCCTTCATTAATGGCCGGAGCCAGGGTTTTATTTGTGGCCGCGGTCCGCAGGACTTGTTCTCCGCCTCTGGCAGTGGCCAGGAGCCCGGACAGGCGGCCATTATCCTTTTTTAAGACATCTGGGGTGAGTTGAGAGGCGTCAATTCGAGACAGATTCTTTTTTTGTTGTTGACTGTCAAGATCGCCAAAAACCTTGGTCAAAACCGCTGGCGACAGTTGGTCTACTTTTTCATTAGTCAAAAGAGTCCGCCGTTTTTTTGGATCAGTGATAAGATCAGGTCGAAGACCGGCTGTCAGTTTTGATTCTGATTCTTCCATAAATTCTTTTTGTTGCTGACTGCCATACTGTTCGACATGCGCCTTGGTCTTATCAGAAAGCGCGGCGACTACTCGCTCGTCTTTCAAGGCAAACGGACTCATATCGAGAGCGGCAGCGCCGCCCATGGCTTTAACTAAACGGTTAAGTTCAGTATCATCCTTGATCATATGGGGCATTTTTTTCTTGACCTCGAACAGACCATCCATCACATCCTTATTGCCTGAACGTTTGCTCACTGCTTCATACTCGCTAAACCAAGCGGCTGTTTGCTCGCCAGCCTTGGTTTCATCTCCACCGTATCTATCTTTCAGGGCGTTCCAGACCCGGACATCAGTTAGGCCAGTCTTGAGGCGAGCGGCATATTCAGCGTCGTTTTGAGGAGAGGGCAGACCAGGCGAACGTTTGACCATATTTAAGAATTGATCCGGAGCAGCAGCCGCGGCCCGAGCTGAAGTCTTAAGCGCGGCCTCATAAGCCTTAGAAGGCGCCTCTTGCATCCCAGCTAATCGTTCAGCCGCAAAACCTGGGGCAACTCTGCCGACCGCGCCCAGAACACCCTTGACCCCGGCTCGGCCTGTTTCCGTCGCCATTAGAATTTTGCCTGGAGCCTTGACCGCGCCTCGAACCGCGCCCTTGCCGACTCGCCAGCCCGTGCGCAAACCAAAACCAGCTAGACGTTTGGTGCCAGACTTGGCAAAACCCAAGGCTTGGCGGCCCAGGCCGCTGAAAAATTGCGTGCCCCGAGCGCAGAATTCCTGACCGACTTGAATGCCGGCTAAAAGCAAAAGAATGCCAATAATAAATCTGACAAGGTTTGGTTCTTCGGCAATCTCGGAAGGGATTTGTCCGAGATTCAGTTGGGCGCCAGGTCCAGCCCCTAACTCCTGACCTCCCTGTCGGAGTCGGCTGACACTATCTCCTGAACTGGAGGCCGTGGCTAAGGCCAGCCAAAGAAAAAAAGCTAAAACCGGTCCAGACATTGACCAGCAGATTAATTTTTCCCACCAATCGTTGTAAAATTTTTCCCCGCGCCGAAAAGTGGAAAGCAGGAAAGCGGCCGGCGAAAGAATTGTAATAATCCAAAGCATGCCAATGCGGTAAATCAAGGTGATCAGCAAAATACCCACTGTGGCCGTGGAAATGGCCATAATCAAAATAGCAAAAAGCATGCCAATGAGTGTGTCCGAGGTGCCGATATTTATGGCTTGTTTAGAGATATTCATTAGTTGATGAATTCCCAGGGCGTTGGCCAGGTTGCCGCCGGCCGCGGCCTGAAAGGCATTGACAAAGGTGAGCATGCCCACTTGGCTCGCGTCAATCACCAGGCCGGTGATGGTTTTGGAAAAATTGATCATAATGGCCATGATCAGCAGGCGGGGCAGTCGTTGTTTATAATCATAATCTTGGCGGCCGAACATAGTTCCAAAAGCAATGGCCAGCAGAATGATAATAAAAAACATGTTGGAAATGTCGCGGACAATGGACCACCCCTGAGTCACGGTTGGCGAATCAATAAAGTCATTATAGGGCGCCACTCGATTGATGATGATGTGCGCGATTTTAAGGAAAATAGAACCCAGAAGACTAATAATCGCTTGGGTAATCACGCCGATGATTTCTAAGACCGTGTTTTTAATCGGGTCAGCTCGAGCCGTTGAGATCGAAAAGAGGAAAAAAAGAGCCGTCAGAATAAAAAGACCGCCCCCCCAGATGAGGTGCTTCTTGGTGAAGATGGTTGATTTCAGAAGACGATAATTCATAATTCATCCATCGTTGGATTATACCATTTTAGATCAATTTCAGGAATGAAAGAGTCTCGCGGACAGCGCCAAAAGCGCGGGGTTCAATAAAATTGGTCAAGCCCAGTTTTCGAGCCTCTCGAAGTCGGCGATCAGGGTCGCGCACTGGACGCAATTCGCCGCCCAAACCAACCTCGCCAAAAACCAGCAGATTTTTCGGCAGTGATTTATTCTTTAGCGAAGAGGCAATCGCCAGAATAGCGGCCAAATCAGCGGCTGGTTCGCGAATCTGAAAACCGCTCGTGACATTCAGATGGAGATTATAAGATTGGAGAGGAATAATTTTGTCGAGCACCGCCGCGAGCATGTTCAGCCGATTGACGGCAAAACCTGAAGCGCGCCGTTCAGGATAGGGAAAGCGGGATCGGCTGACCAGGGCTTGAAGTTCAACCAGAATCGGCCGCTGACCTTCCAGAACACTCGTGACCACATTGCCCGGCGCGGTCTGTCGTTTCTCGAGAAAGGCAGTCGAAGGATTGGACACCTCTTGGAGACCGGCGGCTGTCATTTCAAAAACACCAACCTCATCAGTTGGACCAAAACGATTTTTGCTGGCCCGCAAGAGACGAAAGCGGCCCTCTCGATCGCCCTCAAAGGTCAGAACCACATCCACCAAATGTTCCAGATTCTTGTGGCCGGCAATGTTTGAAGATTTAGTGACTTGACCAATGAGCAAGAGGGTTGGGTTAAGCCGCCTTGTTGCTTCGGCCAGTTGGGCCAGACTGGCGCGCAATTGAGTCAGAGAGCCAGCCGCGCCCGCGGCCTCGGTGGTCAGGGTTTGAACTGAATCAATCACGACCAGATTTGGTTTTAGGGTCTCGAGAGCAGCGATAATTGTTTCAGTTTTAGTCTCGGTCAGCACAGCGATCTGATTGGGTGGCTGGCGGGCGGGATCCAGATCCAGGCGCAAAAAACGTTCTTTGAGTTGGCTGGGAGATTCTTCTCCAGACACATAAAGGACTGAATTTTGATTTCCCCAGGTTTTGGCCAACTGGGCCACGAGCGTTGATTTGCCAATTCCTGGTTCGCCGGCCAGCAGATAAATGCCGCCGGCGACCAGACCGCCGCCCAAGACCCGATTCAATTCTTCAATTTTGGTTGGCCGCGGCCGGATTTCTTGGGTTTTAATTTCCTCGAGTTTGGTTACCTTTCCCGAGGCGGCAAGGGGGGTTTTGTCTTTGTTAAAAGTCCCCCAAGCCCCGCATTCCAAACAGCGGCCAATCCATTTTAAGGATTGAGCCTCGCATTTTTGGCAAGAAAAAATGGTTCGGGTCAAAGACATAATGGTTAAAACTTCAGTTTTTAATTATGCAGATACCAAAGCCCGGCGTTTTTGAGGACCTCATCTTTGTTCATAACGACAATACCTTTGGCCTTGGAACCAGGATCGCTGACCAGGTAAGATTCATTCTGCATTCTCACCAGCACCATAAAATGTCCCTTGTAGGATTTGAGCGTATTTTGTTGGGTGTAGCCGCTGCAGCCTCGGCAGTGAATAATAATTGGTTTGCTTTCTTTTAAAAGTTCAGTGGCTTTTTCCAGATTGACTTTTTCACCCTTAAAATTTGGCCAGGGAGATTGATTAAAATTGTTCACCATCTCGGCCAGATTAACGCCGCTGCACTTGCGGGCCCCAACCTGGAGAGCAAATTTGGCCAGATCAATGGGGCTGGCCTTGGCCCCAAAGTGATTGAGCACTATGGCGG
>CAZHKL010000022.1:0-4629 GCA_964532695.1 uncultured Gammaproteobacteria bacterium
AAAGAAGAAAAAGAAAGACGACTGACCAACCCGCGGATCTGATCAATGGTTAACCATGATTTAGGCAAACCGGTTTTTTCCTCAAGCTCGCGCCGGAGAAAAACCACATCCGGATGCGTCTCCAGGGTTGGGGTCAAGGCCCCCGCCTCGCCCAGCAGCGCCTTGGCCAAATTCCGAGCGACGGTTTCCTTGCCGACTTGAGCCGGCCCCAGAAAAAGATAAGCATGGGCGAGCCGTCCGCTCGCCAAACTCTTTTTCAAGAATAAACAGACATTCTGATGACCAATAATCCCTGGAAACATATTCAGCTTTCAAATTTTTCAAACTTTTTAGCTGTTTCCCAGGCCAATTTGAAAAGAGTCGCCGCGGTCCGGGCAATAAACTGATTTTCCAGGAACAGACCCATAATCTTTCCGCGATAGGAAAGCATCGCCACCCGGGGGCCGGCGATCGCTATCTCTCCGGCCAGGGGATATTCTTTTTCCGGAACCCGATACCGCTCAATCCGGCCAACCGGCGGAATCGCTTTTTTCAATTCGGCCGCGGATCGGGCTGAAGTAAAAATGCAACGTTCAAAACCGCGAATTGTTTCCAATTTTTTGGCGTAGGGCAATCGTCTGTTCAGACCGACCAAACGATGATAATCATCCGCGGCGGAAATCAATAAAAGTTCAAATTTTTTCTGACCGCGAAAAAAATCCTCGCGCAGAGTCTCGAGACCGTCGAGACCCTCATAGAGCCGCAGCTTGGGCCGATCCGGGCTGACGAGGAGGAGGGTCGCAAGTTCGGGCATAATTTTTTGGATAGCCTCGCGCATCTCACTGACTCGTTTTTCTTCATGCCAGAGAAAATGTTCCAGCCGTTCCGGCGAGGCCGGCGCAAAGTAACGAGTCTCGCCGCGGAGCAGAGAACTCAAGAGTCCTCGCTCAAGCAATGATTCAATGACCGCGTAAGCCGTGCTTCGATTAATCCCGGCCCGCTTCGCCAAATCATTGATTGTGCCTAATCCGATTTTTAGAGCCACCAGATACAGCCGCGCCTCTTTGGAGGTCAGCCCCAGCCGCACCAAGGCTCGCTCCACTGTCTCTTCCGATAAAGAAAGCGGTGAAACAATTCCCGACCGGCTGATTTTTGCCTCAATTTTTTCCATACCCATCTCATTGACTTTTCACGATCGTGAAAAAATTTTCACGATCGTGAATATCCGAAGTTAATGAACAGAGTCTGAATTAATGATACCACAAATTCCCTGCCAAGTCAGTTTCGCGGTCCTCGACCAGCTAAATTGACTGGCGCGGATCAAACCCTCTTGGCCAAGATGTTGACCCAGGGTCTCATCTTCAGCCAGTCTGATCAGGGATAGACTCCATTCTTCTTCATCATCCGGCCGGATAAAAATCGCGGCCTGGCCAGCCACCTCGCGCAGAGCCGGCAGATCAGAACAAATAACTGGCCGACCGACGGCCAGGGCCTCGAGCACGGGCAGACCAAAACCCTCGACGGCTGAAGGAAAGACAAAAGCCCGCGCCCCAAGATAAAGCAGGGGTAAATCATCTTCAGGCACATAATTTAAAAATTTCACCTCCTCGCCCACTCCGGCCTCGGCCACCGCGATCTTGATCTCTTCAAAACGAAACCCGGGTGAACCAACCAGAACCAACATCCCTAATTTTTTGTTTTTTCGCGCTCGGGCCCAAGCTCGAATCAAGGTCAATAAATTTTTCTTAGCGTCCAAACGGCCGACATAAAGAAAATACGGTTGAGAAAGATGATACTTTTCTAAAACACCTTTCTGTTCTTCGAGCGAATAATTTGACCGGTAACGAGAAGAATCAACGCCCAGCGGTGTGACCAGGATCTGGCCTGGGGCAAAACCAACCCGATCAATCAAGTCTTGACGCGTGGCTTCGGAAACAGCCAAGACAAGTCGAGTGTGCTGTCGAGCTAATTTTAAGGCCCAGATCTGACGTTTATAATCAGCCGGCGCGTACAAATCCGGTCGCAACAAAAAACCCAGATCATGAATTGTGACCACGGTCAAGGGCGGATGAACTGGAGGGATGGGCGAGTGGGGCAGAAAAAGCACCTCGGGCGGCTGCCAAAGCATTTCCCACGATAGGCGAATTTGACCCCAACCGCGCCGCGGCGGCCAAGATAATTTTCGCCATTGCCAATCCGATTCACTTGGAGAAAAAATCTCTGGACTCGCGTCCAATGAATACAAAAAAACCCTCCACTCGGGCGGCCTTGAGAACCGCATCGCTCGCAGAAGATGATCGGTGTACCACTCAACACCAGTCCTTTCTGGCCGCGAACTGAAAGCATCTATTCCTAGGGTGTGCATAATAATCGAAGATGTCTGCGGGCCAGCCGCGAGACCGCGCCCTCTGTTTATCGAAGATGTCTGCGGGCCGGCCGATGCGGTCGAGCGGCTTCAGGGGTTTTCCGAGGGCGAGCCAAGCGAGACCCGAGGGCGCCAGGAGCCTCCGAAGGGGCGAACCTTGGTGAGACCCCGAGGGGCGACGCCAGCGCAAAACCCCAGCCGCGAGACCGCGCGGCCGGCACGTAGACACCAAGACCCCCTCTTAAGAGGCAAAAATACTGCGCTTATAGGCTTCAAGATTTTCCAAGGCCACGCCCGTACCCTTAGCCACGCAAAGTTGTGGTTCATCCGCCACATAGGCCGGCACGCCCGTGGCTTGGGCCAAAAGCCGATCAATATTGCGCAACTGCGCTGTCCCGCCAGAAAGAACCATTCCCTTTTCCATCACATCGGCTGACAATTCCGGCGGGGTGTTGCGCAACACCTCTTTGACCGCGATCACAATCCCCTCAAGTTCATTGCTAATCGCGTCCGTGATATCGTCAGAGGTGATCGTAATCGTGCGCGGCAGACCAGTCATCATATCCCGACCCTTGACTTCCAAAGCCAACTTTTCTTCCAGATATAAAGCCGAACCAATCTCAATCTTGGCTGATTCAGAGGTGCGCTCCCCAATGGCCAATCCATACTTGCGCCGCACATATTCCATAATCGCGGTGTCAAGTTTATTGCCGCCAATGCGCACTGAAGACGAGGCCACAATTCCGCCTAAAGAGATAACCGCCATCTCCGAAGTGCCGCCGCCAATATCAATGATCATATGACCGGAGGCGCTGCCAATCGGAATCGAGGCGCCAATCGCCGCCACAATCGGCTCTTTAATAATGTAAGCCGCCCGCGCTCCAGCCGCGATCGTGGCGTCAACCACAGCCCGACGTTCAGTCGAGGTAATACCTCCGGGCACGGCAATCATCACCTCGGGTCGAAAAATCCTCATTCCGCCCACGGCCTTGCCAATAAAATAGCGAAGCATGGCCTCGGTGGTCCGATAATCGGCAATCACGCCGTCTTTGAGCGGTCGGCGGGCGACAATCGTGTCTGGCGTCCGACCCAACATTTCCTTGGCTTCAGTGCCCACGGCCAAGACTTTTTTATCAATCACTGACAGGGCTACGACCGAGGGCTCATTAATAATGATGCCCCGTTTGGGGATGTAAACCAAAACCGTGGTCGTGCCCAAATCAATGCCCATTTTCTTGATGAACATAACCCGCGACTAGAAATTGATCAAAAAATTTCGATCTTCAGTCAAATTGGTTTGCAAACGATAGCGGTGATCATTAAATTCAGCGGATTCTTCGGCCGGGGCAGCGCTTCTCACCCTCTTACCAAAGTCAAGGTCGAGTGTCAAATTATGAGCGGCGCTGCCTAATTGTTTGGACACCTTGAGTGAATAAATTTTTTGTTCACTAATCATTTGTCCGATCCAATCAGGCAGTTGGTAAGTAAAAGAAAGATCCCGCTCTTGGCCAGGCTCGACCGCCAAAAAGGCGCCGAAAAATTCCTCGCTCACCTCCACTTGACCAATCTCTTGGGCTGGGTTTTTCAGTTTATCGTCGCGCAAATGTCCGGTGACTCGGATCAAGCGCGAGCCCCGGGGCACATAAAGACGAGTGTAAGTGCGATAACGGGTTGTTTTCCAATCAAAACGACCCTCGTGGCGATATTGAATCTTGACGGTCGCCTCCCATCCGTTCTCCCTTGGTTCCAGACGATAATCAATGCTCCGTTTCACGACTGGATCAGATTTTAAACTGCCCAAATTAGCGTCAACCACCAGAAAAAAATCACCCAGACCCGGTTCAATTCGACCAGCCCAACCCTGCTCTTCAAGAAAGACCTGAAGAGGACCGCGATCATAAACCATCAGCTGTTTTTCCCTAAAATTCCGCTCAATCAAACCGCCCAACTCATCCCAGTCTTGGAGCGGAAGAGCGACTAAGACCCGGGCGACCTGTTCAATCAATTTTCCTAAAATTTCCTTACGTTGCTCAAAGGGAATCCCCCGCTCGGCAAAACCCTGTTCCACTTCGTATTGAAGCAATTCATAAAGATTTTCTTGAGAAAAAACATGCTCCCCTATTTTTTGCGGTCCGACCAATCCCAAAAGATCAGAGGCAAAATCAGGCGTGAAACCAATCAAGCCATCAACTCGATAATCGCCTAAAACCGGAAAGATCTCCTGCTCGTAAAACTCAATCACCTGCTCGGCCGAGAGCTTAAAATCCGGCGACCAATTGGCATCG
>CAZHKL010000022.1:4639-10107 GCA_964532695.1 uncultured Gammaproteobacteria bacterium
ATTCCCAAATAGCGACGGAGGGGCTCGGGCGGACTAATTTTCAAAAAAGACTCGGCCGGGCGATCAATCGCGTAAGCATCCTTGATCTCCAAAAGAAGGAGACGACCCTGGTCTATTTCCACTCGGCCAACCGTGCCGATAAAGCCGCCGCCCGGCCGCAACTCGGCATTATTCAACAAAAGAACCAAAAGATGACGCGGCCCATCATAACCAAACAAGGATCGCCCCATTCGAGCCAAGGTTGAAAAACCAGTGACCATCGGCCAGTTTTCCGCGACGACCCCAGAGACCTGCTCCTTCACTTGACTAATCTTTTCTTGACCTTGACGAAATAACCACCAACCAAACAAAACAATCATCAAGGCCAAGAGAATAAAAAAGAAAGGTTTCCGAATCATAATTTAGCGCGGCTGGGGTTGGCCCCAATACTTGAGGAAGTATTTTAACCCGCTTTTAAGATGTTCGCGAGCAATCCAATTGGTCAGGAGAGAAAAAATCGAACCGGCTGATTCCCGTCGGTGATAGTGAACAACCTGCATCTCGGGATTATAAACAACCCGCCAACCGCTCTGCCAGGCCCGGCGACAAAGATCAGCGTCTTCGAAATAAAGGAAAAAACGTTCATCAAAACTACCCAACTGGTCAATCATCGAGCGCCGCGCGACCAAAAAAGCGCCCAACAGCCAATCCACCTCGCGAATCGTCTGATGATCCCAATCAGTCATCAAATAATGAGCCAGGGCCTTCTGACCAACGGCCCAATGACCAAGCGGCGTCCGGCGATAAAGAGGAATCAGAGGCGTGGGAAAATGATAGCAGGAAAATTGAATTGAACCATCAGGATTGCGGAGCTGGGGGCCAACCAACCCAACCTCGGGATGAGTTTCCATAAAATCAATCAAACGGTCCAAGGCATCGTCCAAAATAACAATGTCTGGATTCATAATCAAAATATATTTACCAATCGAGGCCTGAAGACCGGCGTTATTTCCCGGACCAAAACCAATATTTTTAGGAAGAGCGAGACACCGCGCCGAGGGAAACTCTTGCCTGACCATTTCCGGCGTGCCGTCAGCCGAGGCATTATCAACCACAATAATTTCCCGCTGATGCCGACTCGGCAGAGATAATAATCCTCGGAGACACATTCGCGTCAAGCCTCGAGTTTTGTAGTTCAAAATAATAATTGAGAGATCCATATCCAGCCTGACTAGCGGAACCACTTCCGCATTTCGCGCGCCGGCCGATGATTTTTGGTCATCAGAATCTGACGTTTGGCCAACATCTGGGGCAGACCGCGCCAAAAATCAAGACTCTGCCAAGCGATCTTGGGTTCAAAAAAAATCAAAGCGGCTAATTTCGCGGCTTCATAACTCAAAATCCAAGGCGCGTCAAGAAGAAAATTCAGCCACTCTTCATTTTTGACTAACAACCAAAGATGATTGCGATAAGAATAGTAGTTGACCAGGGCTGATTTCTGACGCCGATTAATCAGCATCTCCCAAACCCAGGCCTTTTCTTTGCCTGAAGCGCGGCGAAAATGATAAGCCACGGCCTCGGGCAGATAATAATTCTCAAACCCGGCCCGACATAGTCGCCAGGCCAGATCAGCGTCTTCTTTGTAAGCAAAAAAATGTTCATCAAAATACTCTTCGCCCAGGCGCGCGGCCTCCAAGGCCGAGGCCCGATAAAGAGCCAAGGCGCCAGAGACGCCAAAAACCTCGCCCGGCGCGTCATACTGGCCCTGGTCATTTTCCCCGGCGCCTCGATCAACCACCCGACGATTCCGATTAATCATCAAACCAGTCGAATCAATCAAAGTCAAAGGAATGTTCTCGCGCAATGGTTCCTCGCCCTCACTCTTGATTCGCAAAAGTTTGCCGCCCAAGCTCGCGGTCTGGGGGCGGCCTTCGGCCTCTGGCAAAAGTCTTTCCAGATATTGAGGAGTCAAAATAATGTCTGGGTTAGTCACCAAAATATAACGTTGGCCCAGGGATTCATTTTGCCAATGATGAAGAGCATACTTGATACCCTGATTATGAGCGCCGGCAAAACCAAGATTCTGAACATTGCGCAAGACCGTGACTTCAGGATAATCCGACCGCAAAAACTCCACCACCCCGTCGGTTGAGGCATTGTCAATCACCAGCACTGAAAAATCGCGAAAGGTTTGGCCGCGCAAAGAATTTAAAAGATCAGACAAATACGGCCGACTGTTCCAAGTGACAATGTTAACAAAGACTTGAGTCATAATCTGATTGTCTACTTTCTCTTGGTCGTGACATTAAAACCCAGATATTTTCCCAGGGCCAGCCGCGTCTGGGCGTCAATTGCCGGCAGGGCGCCAAAAATGACAAAGGTCACGGGCAGGAGCAGCCATTGAACAAACATCCAAAGCCAATGCCAACGATGCTTTTCATCGGGCCGATGCGGCAGCAAGGTTAAAGAAACCAAAGCGGAAACCGCCACGCCCATCATCGCGAGACGCATCAGCCACTCCAGCACGAGTGGCGTGTTTTGCACCAAGACTGAAGAACCAAGCCTTCGCGAGGCCACAGCCAGGGGCAACCAACCGAGCAGGAAAATCAGGATCGGCGCGGTCGCCCAGGTATACATCCCCTCAAGATGTTTAAAGAGATAACTGACTTTTGTCCAAAACGGAATCAGTCGATCCGCCCGAAATCTTTCCACCATATAAGGAAAATGCTCCACGCCCCAGGCCCAGCGGCGCTGCTGACGGTAAAGAGCCCCAAGGGCTTGCCGATAAGTCTCGCCATAGACCGTATCCATTGAAACCGGCAGATAAACTGGCCGGACGCGATAATCTCCATGATAACGGAAAAATCCCTGCAGGAAAATACGCGAATCTTCACTGACAATATTTTTCTCCCAAAACCCAACCTCGACCAGCATCTGAAAACTCATTGAATGCGAAGAAAAAGTAAAAAGCCGTTCCGGCCGGGCAAGTTCAGTCATCAGCCAAAAGGTCGTGCCAAAGGCCCCGATCCTGACCGGCGCGGGCGCGTCCCAAATAGTGTTGGCGTAAAGAGCCACGGGTTGATAAGAAGCGCGCGCGGGTTTGGGAGTAGTCAGGTACAAAAAAGTCAGATAGGCAAAATAAGCCGGGTGAACCTGGGTGTCAATGTCAAAACTAGAGGCAATGATGTCCTGATAAGGAAGGCCCATCTGATCAATCAAAATTTTGACCTGTCCGCCGGCATAATTCAGATTTGAACCCTTGCCCGGAATCTCATCCGGCAGATTTTGAGGATGAATCGTGACGAAAATTTTACGGAAAACACCATCAAACTCTTCAGTTAGACGGCCGGCCAATTCCTTAAAATAATCGCCAGCCCGTTCTTCACCGGCCAAAACCAGGATAAATTTTTGCGGATCATAAGCCGCCCGCCGAATGGCCTCAATGGTGACGCGAACCATTGTCAAACTCTCCCGGACCATCGGCAAAAAAATCAAGTGATAAATCCGGTCGGCTTTCGGTTGATTCCGAATCCGGCCAAACCAATCCTGACGAAGAGTCCACCGGTATCGCCGCCAGGCCGTCAAAAGAAAAATCACGAAATAAGTCACCCGAAAAAGCCACAAGAGATCAAAAACAATAATGAAATAAATCGCGGCCAAGGGCCAAATCAGGGAAAGCAAAACCGCCCCGATCAGGGTCGCCCAAACCAAGGTTCCGGGAATCATCTCCAAGAAACGTCGAGACATAGTCGTGTCTCGGACTCTATCATCTTTCCTCAAAAACAAAAAGACCCAACCTTGACCTTGAAGCCGCGGGTCTTTTTGAAAATCAAATTAACGATGTTCGGACAAATCCTTGCGCAAGCGGTCCAAGAAACGAGCCGCCTGATCCCTGCCGCCCAAACCAAAAGCCAATCCGCCGGCCAAGGCCAGCAAGGCGACCAACCCGGTGAAAAGAGTGCGGATCATCGAATCAGCAATCTGAAGCTGAACCAAGGCCGCCATCAGAGTAAAGATCAAAATGGCCCACTTGGAAATTCCGGCCACAAAATCAGCCGAGGCCAAACCGCTCGCCTCCACCGCGTGGTGCACGACGCGGCGCACAAAATCCGCCAAGACAATGCCGGCCAAAAAGATAACCGCGGCAATAAAGACATTGGGCAAGTAAAAGATAACCTGCTTCAAGAAATCAGTCACTTGGGGCCAATCAAGAACATCAGTCGCGGCCAAGAGCGAAGCAATCACCACAAACCATTTGACCAGCCACCCCAGAAAACCATTGACCCTAAGGGTCAGACCGACCTTTGCGAGAGAACTCTTAAGATCGATTCTCTCCGCCAGCGTGTCGAGGCGCAGGAGATCCGAGAGTCGCATCACCAGACTCTTCAGAGCCAAAGCCACGAGAACGCCCACGATAAAGACTATGACCGCGCCGATCAACTTAGGCAGAAAACCGGCAAAGCCGAGCCAAAGATTCTGAAGGGATGATTGCACCACATCCCCCAGAGTAAGTAACGTAGGCATAGGCAAAAACCTATAAAATTAGATAAATTAAGCTAGGATTTAGCATTATCCACAGTATATCATATTTTGGGAATTTTTTCTTGAAACTGATCCACAGACCAAAGTTGGTTGGTCTTTAAAGGTCAACAATTTGACAGTTCGGCTGATAATCAAGTAGGCTCGAAACCAGGAGGAAACCAATGCTTCGATTTTTTTGCGCCGCCCTGGGTCTGTTGGCGAGTGCCAACTGCACGCGACCGCGGTCATCCGGACTTGAGGACGCGATGATGCCGGACGCGACAGCTGACGCTGAAACCTCAACCGGCTGGCTGGCCGTGACTGCTCAACCTGATGTGCCTGACCTGGTTTGCGAGGTTTGGGTTGATCAGGTGAAACGAGCGCTGCTCCAAACAACCGAAACTGTTCTGATCGCGGTTGAACCCCAACCGTTCTGCGTCGAGGTTGAGGCCTGCACTCTTCATCGCGTCAGACTCGTCTGTCCAGGATATGGCTATGCCGCGCCTGGCTATGAATTCTCCACTGATGAACAAGCAGTGGAGGAATGGGTTATGACTCAAGTCAGGATCACGAATGGTCAGACCACTCGAATTCAGACCACGGTTTGCCGAGACCTGACTGGCCAGTGGCAAAGAAATGACGAGGAGATGGACAGGAGCGAGGTCTTTATTGAAACCACCAAGGCTGATGGCCGCTGCTGGAGCGTGGATATGCCAGCCTATGACTTTCTGATCAATGGCGATTTTCTCACGGTCCTGACTGGACCCTGCGAAGAGACCACAGTCCAGATCTCGACGGCAGGCGACCGCATCGAAGTCAACTGCGGCTTTGCCTGGACTGATGTCTTTGTCAAGGTCGAGTAATCTCTCATCTTCTTCAGGGCTCCGCGGCCCTGTTTTTTTAATAACCAAACACCCCTTTTCACGATCGTGAAAAAATTTTCACGATCGTGAAAGGAATTTTTGCGC
>CAZHKL010000023.1:0-6161 GCA_964532695.1 uncultured Gammaproteobacteria bacterium
TTTGTTAAAGAGCTTTGTGACTATCTACTTTGGTTACGTTTATACATAATTACCTAAAATAATGGTGTTGATTTATGAAGATTTTTTTTCCGCCGCCGTTGCCTGATCGGCCAGAGATTATCATTCGTCGCGCCGGCTATACCGAACATCGTGATTCCCAGACGAACGAGACAAGTTACACTAAACGTCTGGGACCAGAATTTTATCCTCGTTTTCATGTTTATCTTGAAGAAAAATCGGGTGGTCTAAGTTTGAATCTGCATCTTGATCAGAAAAAACCAAGTTATATTCCCCGTCAGGCTCATGCGGGCGAGTATGAAGGAACAGTGGTTGAGCGGGAGGCTGATCGCCTACGGGTCTTGGTGACTAATTATGAAAATTCTAGTGACTCACACCCGGCCTCATCTTGATGATGTCTGCGGGATTTGGTTATACCGCAGATTTGTGCCTTCGTGGTCAAGGGCGGCCGTGAAATTTATTTCGATTGTCAACGGCGGCCGACCTTATGGTGGCCGACCGGTTGATACTGATCCAGATATTGTCCATTTTGGCGTGGCCCGCGGCCAATATGATGAACACAAGGGCGATCTTGGCAAAAGCGCGGCAGTTTTAGTTTGGGAAGATCTGCGACGCCGGAGACTCTTGCCTCAAGATCGGCTCGAGGCCAAGGCTCTTCAAGCAGTGGTTTATTTTGTTCTGGAAGGGGATTTAGGCAAGCACATTGGTCCCCCAGAGTGGGCTTATAGTTTGGATAATCTGATTCGTTGGATTCCTGATTCAAGGGAGAGGATCAGGAGCGGATCAATCTTGCTTGAGGCGCTCTTGAATTTTTTTAAGGCTCGTTTTACTTTGGATCGGGATTGGAAGAGACGAAAAGAATTTAAGACCAGGTGGGGTCGGGGAGTGGGTCTGATCTCGACCGCCAGTGGAACCTTGAGGGCTTATGCTGATGGTTTGACCGTGGTTGTCCAGATTGATCCTCAACATGGTTATCGTTCGATTCGAGCGCGGGCTGATTCGCGAGTGAACTTAACGCGAGCCTGGAAGCGCGTCCAGCAACTTGAACCCGGAGCTGATTGGTATCTTCATCATTCTAGAAGACTTTTAATTTGCGGGGATGAGGTGGCGCCCGGGTCGAAATTATCAAAATTAAGTCTTGAGGAGTTAATTAAATTATTGAAATGAATCCCGTTGAAGAGATCAAACAAAAACTTGATTTAGCTGAAATCGTTGGCGAGTATTTGACCTTGAAAACAGCCGGTGGTTCGAGTCTCAAGGGTCTTTGTCCTTTTCATCGGGAAAAGACGCCCTCTTTTTATGTTTCGCGCGATAAGCAGCTCTGGACTTGTTTTGGCTGCGGAAAAGGCGGCGATCTGTTTACTTTTGTGATGGAGATGGAGAGTCTTGATTTTGCCGAGACCCTTCGTTATTTGGGTGAAAAAGCAGAGGTGGAAGTCACTCGTTTTGAACGGGTGGATACAAATTTACGGACTCGTCTGTTCAATCTTGTTGGTTTGGCCGCTCGGGTCTATCAGACGATCTTATTGGAGAAAGAGGAGGCTGGTGGCGCGCGTGATTATCTGGTCGGCCGCGGGGTGACTGAAAATGAGCAGAGAAAATTTCTTTTGGGTTATGCGCCGGATCTTTGGGATACCCTGATCAACTTCTTAAAAAAGAAAGGATTTCGAGAGCAAGAAATAATTGAGGCTGGACTCGCGGTCAGGCGTCAGGATGGGAGCGGAATTTATGATCGGTTTCGTCATCGGATTATGTTCCCAATTCTTGATCCGCGCGGCAAGGCGGTTGGTTTTTCAGGTCGACTCCTTGATGAAACAAGGGCCGAGGGTAAATACATTAATACGCCTCAAACTTTGATCTACAACAAAAGCCAGATTCTTTATGGCTTGTCCTTAGCTAAATCAGTGATTAAACAGACGGGTTGGTTGATGGTGGTTGAGGGCAATATGGATGTGATTGCTTCGCATCGAACGGGACTTGAATCAGTGGTAGCTAGTTCCGGCACGGCCCTCACTGTTGAACAATTAAACTTGATTCGTCGATTTACCGACACAATTCTAATTTGTTTTGATGCTGATTTAGCCGGCGAAAGCGCGGCCAAGAGAGGGATTGATGCCGCTCTTGCCGTCGGTCTTAATGTGCGGGTTATTAAATTACCCGTTGGTTTTAAGGATCCTGATGAGTGTGTGAGAAAGGATCCTGAACTTTGGAAAAAGACAGTCAGTGAAGCAACCGAGGTGATGACTTATTATTTTAGTCAGGTTTTTGCTTCTGGTCTGCCCAAAACGGCCGAGGAAAAAAAACGCGCGGGAAAGCTTCTGCTGCCCGAGATTGCTCGTTTGTCTGATTCGATTGAACGCACTCACTGGCTTCATGAGTTATCTGGTCGTCTGAACACACCGGAAGCAACTTTAGAAGAAGCCCTCCAAAGATTTAAGAAACCAGAGATGGGCGAAGAAAAACCATTGGCGGTCGAGACAAGAGTGAAAGATGTCGATCGATCGACAGCCTTGGCTGAATTTTTTTTGTCGCTTTTTTTGGGTCAGGCTAGTCTGCGACAGCTTTTTTTGGAACGAGTGCGGGCTGAATGGTTGCCGCCGGTGTATCAAAATCTTTACAGACAGATGGCGACTGTGTATCATAGTAAGGAAGACACATCCTTGACATTTTTCTCTATTTTTAGGGAAAAAATAGCGACTTCTGAACCTGAAGCTTTGTTGATTTTTGATCGTCTATCTTTAGAAAGCGAGCTGCGACTTCCTGAACTTTCTCCTCGAGATCTTGAGGTTGAGGTCGAGCAGATTATTAGGACTTTGGAGACCAATTATCGGCGACAGACTCGGGAAGAATTGGTGCAAGAGCTTCGGGTGGCTGAAGAACAGGGCGATCAGGTTCGAGTTAAAGAATTAATGAAACGTTTTAATGAACTTGTTTAAAAATGCCTAAAAAGGCAAAAAAGAAAATAAGAAAGCTAGCGCGCCGAAAGACCAGAAAAACGCGCTCGGCCGCGAGGCGGTCGAATCGTCGTCTGTTAAGGAGGGTTTTGGCGCCGTCACCGCCCGAAGAAGCAGTTGTTAAACTTCTGAAAAAGGGCCAGACGCGCGGGTTTATTACCGAGACTGAAATCCTGCACACCTTCCCCGAGGTGGAGGATTATCTTTCTATTTATGAGAGTTTTTTGGATCGAGTGGATGAGATGGGGCTGCAAATTATTGAAATGAAAGAGGGGGTCTTGGGACGGCACGAGGATCGAGAGGCTGCTTTGGGAAAACTACGTTTGGTCAGGGGTTCGGAAGAAAAACCAGTTAAAGCCCACGCGCTCGAATCATTACCTGAACTTTCCCAGGATTCAATTCAGATGTATCTGCGTGAGATTGGTAAGATCCCGCTTCTGACCGCCGAGGAAGAAGTGGCCTTGGCTAAGCGCAAAGAGCGCAGCGATCGGGAGGCCGAGAAACGTTTGATCGAGGCGAATTTGCGTTTGGTGGTTTCGATCGCCAAAAAATTTGTTGGCAAACAATTATCACTTTTGGATTTAATTCAGGAGGGCAACATTGGGCTCTTTCGGGCCGTGAAAAAATTTGAGTACCGCAAGGGGTATAAATTTTCAACCTATGCCTCTTGGTGGATCAGACAGGCCATTACCCGCGCCTTGGCTGATCAATCGCGGACGATCCGCATCCCCGTCCATATGGTGGAGACAATCAATCGTTTCCAGCAAGTTGAGCGACAGTTAATTCAGGATTTAGGCCGTGAACCATTACCGGAAGAGATTGCCGCCGAGATGGGCGAAGAGGTGGAAAAGGTTCGTCATATCATTAAAATTTCTCAAGACACGGTTTCACTGGAGACCTCGGTGGGCGAGGATGAGGAAGATTCAACCCTCGAAGACTTTATTGAGGATGTGAAAAATATCACGCCTGATCGGGCCGCCGCTTTGCAACTTTTACGCGATTATGTTCGGGAGGTGATTAAGGATTTATCACCCCGTGAGCAAAAAATTTTGGAAATGCGTTTCGGTTTGATGGATGGCGTTTCCCATACCTTGGAGGAAGTGGGCAAGGAGTTTGAGGTTACTCGAGAAAGAATTCGTCAAATCGAAGCCAAGGCCCTTGAGCGTATTCAACTTCATTCCGGAATTGAGAAATTAAGAGATTACTAAAACATCCTCGAGTTCTCGGGGATGTTTTAGGATTGATCAATTGATCAATAAATTCATTATGGCGCCGGGGTTGGTTCAGTGGCGGGCGGGGGAGGAGTCGTGGTTGGCGGTTGCTCCGGCGAGGGCGGAGGAGCTGGTTTCCGAGGAACAAATTTTTCCCAGTTCCCAGGCAATTCTGTTTTTTCCTTGAAGGTCGACGGGCCAGTTTCCCAAGGCCGATCCTCCTCTTCGCCGGTCAATTGTTCAACCAAGTCTTCGAATTGCCCCCGTTGATTTTCCATTTCTTGAAGCGCGGCCAGGATTGCTTCCGTGTCTGGTTGTTTGGTCTTCATCATTTCAATGATGGCTTGACCCTTGGTTTTGGCTTCAGTGAGCAGGGTCTTCAGAGCGCTCGTGTCAATTTTGCGACGTTCAAGATTACGGATTGTTCGTTCAGCTTCAGAGATTCCCCGCTTGAAATCTGAAGTAAAACGACCTAGGTTGCTCATTGTCATGATGATCCGATGGATTTCCCAAACATCATCCATCGCTCCGAAGAATTCCTGATCCAGAATCTCAAAAGCCTCTTCGGCATTGCCCTGCTGCATCAGTTCAGCCGCTTTATCTTTGGCGGTTTTGAGAGCGCCAATCGCCGCCTCGAATTCAGCATAAAGCGCGGAAAGATCGATTCCTTTTTTGCTCAAACGATCAACCAGACCCTTGCTTCGTTTCAATTCTTGATTCAATCTTTTGAGATCTCGTTCGATTTGCGCTAGGGTTTTGGGCCAACGGGCTAGATGTTCTAGTTTTTGACGCCAATCATTGAGTTGTTCCATTAAGTCACCCAATTCTTCAGCCCCGGCTTCTTCGACGTCTTCCCAAGTCTGGGCTTTTTTAACCGCTCCAAGAATAGATTTAATTTTTTCCAGTGTTTCCGAGACTTCAGGGGGGATAGTGACTTTTTGTTTTTTCAAATTAACCAGTTGACGATCAAACATCTTGAGGCCGTTTTCCAATCCCCGCAGACCGCGCCGCATCTCGCGCAAACGCATAGCTTTTTCGACCACCTCGCTGCGGAATTCCTCGAGAACAGCGAAATGATCTTGGATCTCTTCCATTCCCAGATCTTGTAATTCTTCCAGCGAAACAGCTCGTCCAACTGCTTCAGCCAGACTTTTGATTTTGGTGATCCGATCCTTGATTTCTTGGGGGACAGGGATTTTGTCGCGTTCAGCTTGCTTGATCATTGATTCAAAATTTCTAACCCCCATCATCATCTGTTTGGATCCGCGTTTTATGTCTTGAAGCTGACGACCCTCCTCTTCCCGTCGTCTCTGATCCATTTCCTCTCCCTGTTGAGCTTCTTCTCTTAGTCTGGTTTCTTCTTCTGATCCGGGAGTGGATTCTTGAGCCAGACGACCAATCTCCACTCTTGGCGCGGCTTGGGGAGTGAATCCTCTTAAGGGTTTGGGTACTTGAAAATTAAAGGCATGGGCTGATGATGCCAAGCCGAGCATCAGGAATAGAGCCCCGCCACTGACCAGTGAAAGATAAATTTTATGACGCATAATTTTTAAGATTTTAGAGAATTAGTCTCGACCTTTAGGATATTTAGCTTAGCTTAGTTATTATACTGGACTTTATTTTTTCAGTCAAAAAACTCCCGTTGAGGGGAGTTTTTTGAGGGAACATCAAAAACTAAACCGATTACCCCGGCCAAGCCTGATGCTGCAATCGCAATAACTAATTTGAAGAAATTATTTATTCGCACAAATCCATTTTGCCACTTTTAAAAAATTTCAAATACTTTTTGACGAGATGAGAAACCGGAAATAAGCCGCAAGCGCGAGGGCGCAATCTTAAAATATTCAGCCAGAGCTTCTATAATAGCTGCGTTGGCTCTGTTATTTTTAGGTGGTTCTTTTACTGCCACCAGAAAATGCGTCTCATCAATTTTTTCAATTCTATTTTCTTTAGCGCTCGGTTTGGCTTTTACAAATAT
>CAZHKL010000023.1:6171-10021 GCA_964532695.1 uncultured Gammaproteobacteria bacterium
AAACTGGAGTTTGTAAGGATGTGACGAGTATCATTGTATTTGCTGGAATGATTTCAAGAAGCGGACGAATGTTTTGCCATACGGCGACAAGGTATGCTCCACGAATTTGCCGCGGTATTTTTTATTAAGTAATCCAGCCTGGTAAAGTCGCCTCGTGTGTTCGCCGATGGTTTTTTCATTCGCGCCAACCGTTTCAATGATATCCTCCAGTGTTATACCATTACATCTTGAAATAAGTAGCAATATTTCAATACGGTAATGGTTTGAAATACCCTTGAGATGCCGCTCCATTTGTTTTGCGGTTTTTATTTTTGTCATACTTACAGTATATCAAACATCCTTACATTCTCAAGTTTGTTAGTATGTTGTTTAGATTTGCCATGATGATATTATTCGAAAGGACACTAATTGGGGGTCCTCTCGCTCCGACTCGAGCCTGGGTGCTGCGCGCTCTCGCACTCTTCGATCCCCACACAATCTGCCACTGGCAGATTGTCATTCTATCTAAAAAAATCGTTGCTTGCGCAACGATCTTTTTCTCCGGGGGTGGGGATCGATCACGACTCTCCTCGGCTCCCACCTCGTCGGTCGCGATCCCGCCTCGCGGCCTCGCTCACAGCAACCTCGCTCGGCATCGCTCCGGCTTTCGATCCCCACTCGGAAGTCAAGCAGTTGACTTCCTCTCCTACGAAAAAAAGTCCATGAGTCTGGACTTTTTTTCTCCGGGGGTGGGGATCGAACCCACGACCAATTGGTTAACAGCCAACTGCTCTGCCGCTGAGCTACCCCGGAAGGTATGATTATCGTAACACAATAAATATCCTTTATTCAAACTTGATCACGGATTAGAAAAAACCCCAACTGCACGGCAGAAGGGGGGATTAGTCGGTCGGCAACTGTGCGGGATCCAGATCGCGAAGAGGCACGAGACCGCTTCGAATCGTCTGGATGGTTGCTTCCGGGGTTTTCTCGATGAGAATGCGAAGGGCTCTCGTTCCGCCTCGCGGCAGCTTGATGATTTCAATGGTTTCGCCATTCCTCAACTTGGTTCGCAGAGAGAAGTACATCTTCTTGCGACACTTCTCACACTTGAATGACGGACCATTGGTCTGGACAGCGACTCCATCGCATCGCCGACAGGGGGCTTCGAGGCGCGTTCGTTTGGTCATTCCTTTCTCCTTTCTCAAAGAAAGCAGGAGTATTATATCAATTGATGTTTTTTTGTCAAACCTCGATTTATAAACCCTTGCTCTCCTTTTTTATCTTAAAAGAAGGAATGAGATGAAAATTTTTTTGATCTTTAGGTTTGCTAATCAGAAAGAAGAGAGGTATACTTAAGGCGCTGATGAGCAAATTATGAGGGCGATCATTGTTTTAGGAGTGGCAATTATTTTGATTTTTCTAGTCTTTTCGCGATGGCGAAAAGGAGAAGGGGCGACCTTGAGACTTGAGGAGATCAAGGTTGGCCATTTGATCATGAGCGTGGAGGTAGCTCGGACCGCGGCCGAGAAGGCCAAGGGTCTTTCCGGTCGGGAAAATTTGGCCGAGGAGAGCGGTTTGCTCTTTGTTTGGGATAAGGCTGGACAATATCAATTTTGGATGAAGGAGATGCGTTTTCCGATTGATATTATTTGGATTGGACCGGATAGAAAAATTGTTGATTTTACCGATAGCGCTCGACCAGAATCTTTTCCGAGAATTTTTACCTCGCGCGAACCGGCGCAATATGTTTTGGAGGCGAGGGCTGGTTTTTTTCAAAAAAATAATCTTAAAATTGGCGATCCAGTGGAATTGGCCACGGCGCCTTGAAAGGTCTTATGGATGGCAAAAAATATCTGATCACTCGGCTTGGCGATGGATCTTCGCCCCATATCTTAACGAATTCGGAAGATGAAACTGATGTGCTGGCTCTTTGTTCTTGCGGCGGCACGAAAAATCCGCAAGGTCTTTGCGATGGCAGTCATCGTCAGAAAAAAGAATCAAACTGCTTGTGCGCGTTTTGTCGTAAAATTTAAACGTTCTCTGTCTTAACCGACGGGTTGTGGTCAGTTTTTGAGTGCGTTATAATAGTGGTGATTTATCCACAGACACAAAAGTGTCCTTATCTTATTTATTTAAAGTATTTTAAGAAATATGTTTACCTCTTGGGTAAGTGTTTTAAGATTTAATAAATCAATTTTTTGGCTAATGGTCGCGGTTTTTGTCGGTTGGTTCATGACGCTCGCGATCATTCCTAAACCAGTTCAAGCCTCTCACGTCGTCAATACCTCGGTCTACGATCGGAGCAATGAATTTGGGCCTCTGCGCTTAAAACAGGGGAGTAATTTTAAGGCTGCCCTGGAAATCAACTTTGGAAGTAATGAAAATAGCAAGACCTTTACTTCAGCAACAGTCTGTTTTACCGCCACCTCTGGCTCGCCAACCTGGACAAACATGGCCGCGACATCCAGTGAATTGTTGAATCTAGCAACCATTAATGGCGGTATTTCTTTATGGAAAGAAACAGGCGTAGCTGGTCAGACTGGCCCAAATCCATTTAATTCTTCTCAAGACACCCAGATTACTTTGGCGGCCAATCCAACCTATGGCGCCTCAAATTGTTTTACTATCACTCCAGCGACTCCTCCAACCATTGCCACGGATGATGCTTATTATGTTGTTTTGAAAACCAAGACCAGCGGGGTGACTAACAATAATGCCTTTACCCTGACAGCGGCGGCTAATTCCATTGTCACGAGCGGTTCTTCGCCAACCATTACTTTAGTGACCACCCAATCAATCACTATTGATACGACAGTCCCAACCTTGAGTTCATCTGCTCCTGCTAACGGGGCGACTAATGTGCCTATTCATGTCAGCCCGCGCCTAACTTTCAGTGAAGATGTTGATCCAGCAACGATTAATCCAGCTAACATTACCTTGACCAGAGGGACAACAGTCGAGGCCTTTGGCGTGCGCCCTTTTCCTAATGGTTTTGAGACTGTTTTTTCCAGTTCGCCGACTTTTGTTTCTGGTTCTCGTTTTGCACGACCAACGATTTCCTCTCATAGTTTTTTCCCAATTCCTCCGCCAGGCGGGACGATTGTGCCGGGGGGCGATTATCGTTCTATTATTCAGGGTGACATCGTTTTTACACAACAGGGTAATTTTGCGCCTCGAATCGACCTGGTCACCAATCCGACTTTGACTTCTGGTATCTTCTCTGTTAATGATGTTCCTTTGAATCTTAGTCAGGAAATTACCTTGCTCGCCACACCGACGGCCACTGGACTTTGCACGGCAAGCACCTCGGTCACGACTGGCGATTTCATCGTGATTAACACAATGGCTAATCCAACTAGTCAGGGATATGATTGGCATCTGGTGACCACGGGCGGAGCAATGAATGGTTCAGCTCTTCGTCTGGATGGCGCTTCAAGCGCTCCAACCTGTGCGACTGGTTCTCGTTTTAGCACCATGACCCCAACTGATACTTCAGCGGTTGACGCGATGAGTCAAGTTGTTGGTTCAGTCGGTGGCGGCATTAATTTACAGGCTGGCGATTTGATCTTTGCTCGAATCACGGCGGGCGGGGATAATTCAAACAGTTATGCTTGGCACCTGGTGACCACGGCCGAGAATTTTACGACTGATACCGGGCCGAGCGCCTTACGTTTGGATTTAGCAACCAGCGCTCCCACTCTTGCGGCTAATTCGCGAATCTCTATTTTGAGGCCGGCGAACCAAGGACCAGTGACTGATACAACAACTCAATTTAATGTTGGTGATTTGATGTTTGCCAAGACCACGGCTGGTTCAGCGACTAATAACATCTACACCTTTCACATGGTGAGTGGAGGAGCAACTGGAG
>CAZHKL010000024.1:0-9863 GCA_964532695.1 uncultured Gammaproteobacteria bacterium
ATGTATCTTTTCATGAGCGATTGATAGGGAACATTAAGTTCATTGGCGTGTTCTTTGATCCTCGCGAGAAGATATTCGGGAAGACGCAAAGAAATCGCACGGGAGGTTGGTTTAAGATTGGGGAAAACTGCGCGCTCAAAATCTTTCTTTTCAAAATATTCAGACAAATCTAGTTTCGCCCAAAACGCACGCTCTCGGGCTTCACTCTTAAATTTTGGCACTTTAAGTTTCTTCTTCATATAAATATTGTTCTTTCTTATTAAGATCTCTTGCGGAGATGATTCTGATTTTATACTTCCGATGTGCAAATACCACAAATAGTAACCGTCCGTGTTTTGTTTTTCCAATCAAGATCAATCGTTCTTCGATACCTGAATGCAAAACGTCTCTGCCGACTTTCTTATGGTGATCAAAAAACACTTCTTCACATTCTGCATCCGTAACGCTGTGTTTTACGTTTTTTCCTTGATTGCCTTTATCCCATTCGAATTCAAGTGGCGTGCGCGATACCTTCATACAACATTCTTATTGTATATACTCAATGATACATTGTCAAGTGGATAAAAAAATAACGCCGACTCCGTAGGTCAACGCCGTGCGCTCGAGGCGTCACTGGAGGTTGCGGGTGAGGTCCAAGAACAAGCTGCGAAAATGCCGAGCGACCAAATCCCTTCGCGCCCGTAGAAAAAACACCAGCCTGATGACGGTTGGTAGGCCTGCCACCGCTCAGCTGTGGAATAGGCTCGCCACAGCTGAGCGGTGGGGATGGCTGTTTATTTACTAAGAGTTAACATTTGTCGCCTCTAGTTTACCGGGGTGTTGCCCTTAGATGTTAACTGTATAGTGAGCGCACAAGCGGTTGACAAAAATTCAGTATCGTCTATAATTAAACTCAAATCGGAAAGGAGGCGCCAATGTTGGACCTTTTGGACCTTATAGAACAGAGGGAAAAACTAAAGCGCGCGCACGCCGTCTTCACTCGCGTCCACACATTCATCACTGAACGCGGTCCGTTCGGAAAACTCACACATTTGCGGCCTGATGATGTAAGCCCATCCGAGACTGAAAATCCCAAGGGATACTCCGAGGGATACTGGACCGAAAATCGCGGCTGGGTTTCGCTCAAGTGGCATCTTGAGCCGGTCACCACTGATGCTGTCGATAGCATCTCCCACATGGTCGAGGTGGTCCTCTCTGTAGAAGATTTTGATAGAGAAGACAATGAGACATGGGAAGGAGCAAGTCTCGGCATCATCTGGACAGAAGTGGATGGCTGGTCGGCCGAACACTACATCTGCGAGGGGGGGCACCCCCACTCGAGGAGATCGTGCGGGAAACCCCGAACGGACCGCTGACAACGGAAGCAGAAGCCCTCGTCTGCATCGCTCGGCTTGCTGACTACTTCCTCAAGATACGGTCGGCAACACCGGACTGGCCGGACACCAAGGCCTAAAGGACCCAACAGGGTCCATTTTTTATTCCTTAAAACTGATAGTAATTCATTCTCAACCACATCCTCCACACTCGCGCCCGCCACAAAACCGACCATAATGGTCGGTTTTGTAATCTTCAACAATGGAACCAAAACATATTGTCCTAAATAAGCCAAGGTGAGATTGGTACTGACAACCGGGTACTACATTTCTCGCGCCTGATGAGGCGCCCGCCAAATTGATGGGTGTCTCTTTCTATTTCCCGTTGACAATCTGTTTCATTATATTGACACGATAGTCGCAACATGATATTATAAAAAAGTATGAAAACATCTTCATCCAAAAAAGAGATCCAATACTTTACCGCTGTGTTTGAGTCAGATACCGAAGCCGGCGGTTATACAGTGACCATCCCCGCTCTTCCCGGATGTATCTCCGAAGGCAACACTTTTGAAGAAGCGCAAAAAAATATTCGAGAAGCCGCGGAATTGTATCTTGAAGTAATGCGTGAACGGAAAGAGGAAGACCTGTTCCAAAAAACCACGAATATAATCGTTGCGCCAATTGAAGTTGCGGTGTAACCGGTATGCCGAAGTTGCCCGTCTTGTCTCCCGCAAAAGTTGCGAAAATGTTGGAGCGGACGGGTTTTATGTTTATCCGACAACGCGGCAGCCATAAAATCTATGTGAAGGAATCTCTTGGCGTCACCATTCCGTTCCATAATAAAGACCTACGGAAAGGCACTCTGAAAAACATCATCAAGCAAAGCGGGTTGACCCTGGAGGAATTTCTAAAATTACTATAAACTATCCCGCAGAGCACGTTTCCACCTCCCCATTCGCACCATCATCAAAAACACCGCCGAAAGAGGCAGTGTTTTTTAGATACTCTATTGACAACATGTCAGGAGGTGGGCGCCCTCAATGTTTCAAAGGTTGTCTTCACGCTCAAATTTTCACCCTCACTAACAGTAATCCGCGATGAACCGAATTCCTGCTCTAATCCACGAACAAATTCATCAGCCCACGAAGGGGTGAGCACTTTCACACCGGAAAAATCAAGCTCAATCGGCTCCGAACTATCTTTCGGTATACTGTATGCGCGCGCAGTTAAAAACGCTTCGCGACCAGCAGGATGAGAAACCAATACTGTACCAAATTTACTGACATCGATTTTCATACGTTTCGTATAGCGATTTCGACGTAAGTGCCTTGCGTCACCCGATCGGCTCTCCCAATATACTTCGGAATGTCCGAGATGTCCACGGCCCCCTGAAACTCAAGTTTCGCCGTATCAGAAATAAATACAAAATATTCAACCGCAAAAAAATTCTTTAATGACCGGATGGCGAGTCCGAACCGCGAGATGTGGATATTTTGTCAATGTCCCCCAACACTACTTTTTCATATAAAATTATCAGGTCTGTCTGCGATCACCAACAAAAAAGACGGCAATTTTCCTTGACGCCTTTCTCACCCAACGCGGTATGATAAAAATAGAGACGGTCTTTTCCATCCTTTTCTAGGAGGTCAGAGATGCCTTATCTCCCGCCCAGACTTTTCCTCATCACGGCCCTCTTGGCGCCGCCCTGCGAGATGGATCCAGATGAATCCAATCAGTCTCCGGATTATCTTCCGCCTGAACTCGGGCTCAAGGATCCTTTTGGTCTTGAGCTTAAACCCTGGAGCGAACGCCCGGCCAAGGGCCTCGCCTGTCGTGAAGAACCGCCCAACCTCATCTGGAATGGCGCCTTTGATTTGCCGCCGGTTGAATGCGGTTGGGACACTCTTGATCTCACCTTTGACGGCATCCTCGTTCTCCAAGTTTGTGAAGTCAAAGAAAAAGCCGGCTGTTTCGCGGTTCTCTCCACTGGCGCCCAAGGCGAGGCCTGGCTCGCCCAACTGACTCAAGGGGTGAATCTCGAACCAGACACCTATTATCTCTTGCGGTTTAAGGCTCGAGCCGAAGGCAAACGTCGAGTCACGGTGGCCCTGCGCGCTGAATCGCCAGCCGAAGAAGAACGGGTATTTCTCAAAACACTCTCGGTTTCCAACCATTGGCGCGCTTATGAATTCAGTTTCATCTCGCCGCCAGTAGAAACCGAAACCCATCTCATCTTTGCCTTTGGCGCGGACAAGCAGCCGCTCCACCTTGACACCATCGAGATTGTTCCTGATTCGCCTCATCTCGAGGAATAAACTCCTCGCCAGAAAACTTCGCTCCTGCTCTGGCCGGCCCAGTGAGCAGGAATCCGCCTTCAGTTTGCTCTCTTCTCTGAAGGCGGTTTTTTTGATATCAAGAAGTCTTAAATTTTAAGAATAACGCTCTGCTCGGCGGTGATCACGAGAATTTCCCGACCCCGAGGCAGAAGAGATTGTCTTCGGATAAAAGATAGCGTCTTGGCCCGAGCCAAGGGGCGTTGAAGAATCAAGGATTTTATACCCCAAACCAGGGCCGACTGACGCGCTTTGAGCGAATCTGTCGTTGCTAAAATCAAGGGCAGTTCGGGCCGAAGACTGGAAATTTTTTGAACTAAGGACAGATCAGATTCAAAAATAAAAACCGCGGCCAGGTGCGAACCTTGAGCCAACAACCGAACCACCTCGGCCAGGGCTTCGCTGTTTAAAGATGTGTGCGACTCGAGATTCAATTTAAGATCGTCATAATGAGAGGTTTCAGTTTCTCGAATGATTTTAGCCATCATCTTGACCGCCTCTCGCGGGTACTGGCCCGTCGCGGTCTCACCGGAGAGCATCACTGCATCAGTGTGATCAACCACAGCCGCGGCCACATCAGAAACCTCGGCTCGGGTTGGCCTGGGCTGACGAATCATTGAATCAAGCATTTGCGTGGCCACAATCACTGGTTTAGCGGCGAGGCGGCATTTTTCAATGAATTGTTTTTGCCGGATTGGCACCTCCTCGGCTGGCAGTTCAACACCCAAATCCCCGCGCGCCACCATAATGCCGTCGGCCGCCTCCAGAATCTCATTGAAATTTTTAACGGCCTCATGTTTTTCAATTTTGACGATAATTTTGATCCGGCGCGCGCGGCGACGAGTTAAAAATTCACGCACGGACCGCAGATCCTTGGCCTGTTTGACAAAAGAAAGAGCAATGAAATCCACTCCGGCCCGCCGGGCAAAATCAAGATCAACCCAATCCTTTTTCGTCACCGCCGGAATCCGCAGAGTCGCCGTGGGCGCGTTCAATCCTTTATGTGAAGTCAAGATTCCGCCGGTGATCACCCGAGTCCGAATTATCCGACCGCGCAGACCTTCGACTCTAACCTCAATCAAACCATCATCAAGCAAAATCTGATCACCCCTTTTTAGGTCGCGGGCCAAACCGGCATAAGGCACGGGAATCATTTCACCATTCATTTCTTCCTGGCCAGCTTGAAAAATTGCTTTCCGACCGCGAGAAAGTTTAATCCCCTTTTCCGGCAAAATCCCCACCCGCACTTTTGGGCCTTGGAGATCAGCCAAGATTCCCACCGTCTCCTCGACTTTTTTGGCCGCCAACCGCAAACGACGAATCAACATCTGATGATGAGGGTGAGTGCCGTGAGAAAAATTAAGTCGGGCCACATTCATCCCCGAACGGATCATGGCTTCCATCACCCCTTGTGTTTCCGGGGCCGGACCAAGGGTGCAGACAATTTTGGTTCTTTTCTCGATCGGCATAATTCCGAAATTTTACCTTAACGGCGCTTTTTCTTTCTGCTCAACAATTTATTTAATTCCTGCTGAAAGGTCTTCACATCCTCAAAGGCGCGGTAGACCGAGGCAAAACGAATATAGGCCACTTTATCAAAACCCTTCAGACGATTCATCACTATTTCCCCAATCTCTGAACTGCGCAGCTCGTCCCGTTTCTTTTTTTGGACATCTCGTTCAATCGCGTGCACCAGTTTGGAAAAATCAACCTCGGTATAAGGCCGTTTTTCAAGCGCTTTTTGCAGGCCGCGCTCAAGCTTTTCCCGCGAATAGGGCTCTCGACGTCCATCGCGCTTGACTACCATCAAATCAAGCAATTCTGCCTCCTCCATCGTTGAAAAACGATAAGAACAACGTTCGCATTCTCGACGACGACGGATACTCATCCCGTCGGCCGGCATCCGAGAATCAACAACCCTAGTATCATAATAATTGCAAATTGGACAACGCATAGCGCTCGCGGCGGCCCAACTCATCGTTGACCGTCAGCCGCTCCTAGTTTACAGCCTGGGAAAGAAAAAATCAAAAGGCGGCCAACTAGGCCGCCTTTTTCGCCCCTGTTCCGCGCTTAACTCAAGATTGTCTCAATTGATTTTGATATACCGGGTCTTAGAAGTGTATGGATGTTCCCAACCTTTCATAACCAGTTAGGCCTGCGGAGCGAGACGCAGGAAGTTTTATAAGTGTTGGTCAAATTCTTCCTTTGTACACACATTACGATCGGCAAGCCATTCCTGAAAATCTTTTACAATGTGTTTATTGATCGTTGTATGACTGGCCGGAATAGGATATGACTCGCCGGTATGAATACAGGTAACCTTAATGTTATGCCTGCCACCGGACTCAACTGCAATATCTTTATTCCTTTGCAGCCATTTCAACAACTGCATGAACTTGTGCCGTTTCACATCTCCATACCCACTCATAGCAAACTAAGTCAACTGCAATATGTTTTCATCCTTGTGTGAGGAAAAATTGGCGGTCAGTATCGTAGTATCCTCTAACTGTTTTCTTACTTCAAGTGGGGGCTCGTAGGTTTTTGCAAGCCGTACCACATCCTGATACTGCCGAGGGATATTGTAAATCGTAAGTAACGCATCATTCACCATCTCAACAAACTCATCCGTGTTGCGGCCCTGCGTAACAAAGGTATGCTTTCCATCAGAGACCTCGCCTACAATAAACTTACCATCCCGCTGCCAACGTACTGAAATGGTATCCGGTAACCGGTAATAATAGGCCTCAAAGGCCTTTTTGGATAATTTTTGTACGGTGAAATAATTTTTTATAAAATCAAAAAATGGCATACATTACATCATCTAAGATGTCACAAACTGCGGTTTTAGTCAAATTCGTCCGAGGTTGTTGCCAAAGCGCGGCCGTTCGGCCGCGCTTTGTTCGTATGTTCGTATCAAGGTTCGTAGTTCGCAAGTTGATCTATTGTGCTATGACATTTTTTTCCTAATAAAGGCGGGAATCTCCAAGTCTTCTTCAGTCTCAATTGATTTGCTCGACTGATTTCCACCGACCACAAAAGTTTCATCCGGCGCCTCAATGATCTTGGTGCGGGCGATTCTTTCGTTTTTAACTATCTCTTTTTCTCTCTTGGCCGGCGCAAAGGGAGCCGGCGCAAACATCGGACTGGTGGCAAACTTGGGCGCTTGAAGCACTCGCACCCGATCCCGATCATCAAAGCCGGTGGCAATCACGGTGATTTTGATCTCATCCTTGAGGGATTCATCAATCACTGCCCCAAAAATCACCTTGGCCTCGGGATCAGCCGAGCCAGTAATAATTTTAGCCGCTTCAGCAACCTCATGCATGCCAAGCGAAGCGCCGCCCGTCACGGTAAAGAGAATACCCCGAGCCCCATCAATTGATAACTCCAACAAGGGGCTGGCCACGGCTTGCTTGGCTGCTTCCACGGCTCGATGTTCACCCGTACCCCGGCCAATACCCATCAAGGCCGAACCCGTGCCTTCCATAATGGCTTTCACATCGGCAAAATCAACATTGATCAAACCCGGCACCGTGATAATCTCGGAAATGCCCTGAACACCCTGCCGCAGAACATCATCCACCACCTCAAAAGCCTCGAGCAGACTGGTTTTTTTGTCAATAATTTGGAGAATACGATCATTGGGAATGGTAATGATCGCGTCAACATACTCTTCAAATTCTTCATAGGATTTTTCCGCAATTTGCCGACGTTGAGCGCCCTCAAAGGAAAATGGTTTAGTGACCACGGCCACGGTCAGAGCGCCAACCTCTTTGGCCAATTCAGCCACCTTGGGACCGGCGCCGCTGCCCGTGCCGCCGCCCAGCCCGCAAGTCAAAAAGACCATATCCGCGCCCTTCAGGGCGTCACGAATGTCATTCTGATTTTCTTCAGCCGCGCGTCGTCCTAATTCAGGATTCATTCCCGCGCCCAAGCCGCGCGTCACTGTCTTGCCAATATGGAGACGGGTTGGCGCTTGAACATGATGCAAGGCTTGAACATCGGTGTTGACCGCCAAAAACTCAATCCCCTTGAGTTTAGAACGAATCATTCGATTAACCGCCGAACCGCCAGAACCGCCAATTCCAATCACTTTAATTTTGGCAAAGGTCTCAACTTCGGGTTTGATTTCCGCCATATAATTGAATTTCAAACTAATAAGTTTAAAAAGTTGATGAACAATTTTAGTGTTCAAGTGCGGATATCCCGCTTGATTAACATCCCTAGTTTACGCCGAGAAAAAATGATTGTCAAACAGAATTTTTAAAGTTATCAAAAAAGCGCGCCAAGGTGCGCTATCTGGTCGAAGTCAAGCTTCGGCTCTGGACTATTATTGATCAAGGCTGGGCTTTGACTTTTGACTAGGGCAGTAATGATTTAAACCAGCGGCGCACTTGATCAGCCGCCCGACCAACTGGCGCGGCGCTGGTTAGAGCGCGACCCCATTGACGCGGCCTTTCTCGACCCCTGATCTCATGACCCCAAAGCACGAGTCCCACGGCCGTGCCAAAAGCAAGATCGTGCGCTTTTTCGGTCACTGACTGAATTCCAATCGGATAACCCAAGGCGGCTGGCAGCCGCAATTTCTTTTTCGCCAGTTCAACCAGCCCGCCGAGTCGCGCCCCACCCCCGGTGAAAATCACGCCCGCCGGCAACATGCCGTCACGAGCAATTTTTTTCAACTCCCGCTCAAGACGAATCAAAATTTCCTCAACCCGCGCCTCAATAATCTCGGCAATATATTTCCGACTGACCAATTCAGTCGTGTCCGCGCCCAGCGAAGCAATATCTAATTGTTCATTCTTGCCAATCTCTCCGGGCCGACAGGTGCCGGACTCAATCTTGACGCGCTCGGCCACCTCAATCGAGGTGCGCAAACCAATCGCCAAATCAGAGGTAATATGTTGAGAACCAAGCGGTAAAACCGAGGTTTGCAACACATCCCCTTCTTCAAAAACCGCGAGGGTGGTGGTCGCGCCGCCAATATTCACCACCAGCACTCCCAATTCTTTCTGACGCGGCGTGGTCACGGCCAAGGCGCTGGCCAAAACATTGTAGACCAAGTCATCAATTTCCAGCCCAGCGCGAAAAACACATTTGGTCACATTTTTTATCTGTGAAGAAAGCCCCTGAACAATCTGGGTGTCGACTTCTAAACGGATGCCCGTCATTCCGACCGGGTCCTTAATGCCCACCTGACCATCAACCCGAAAGGAACGGGGCAGCACATGAAGAATCTCATAATTAGGAGGGGTGGCCACCATTCGCGCCGCCTCAATCGCTCGCAGAACATCTTCTTCCCGAATCTCGCCGTCAGTTCTTGAGACGCCAACCACTCCCCTTGATTCTTGAGCGCTGATATGAATCCCGGAAACACCAACCCAAACCCGCCGCAGGGGCAAGCCAGTCAATCGCTCGACCTGCTCCAGACAAGCGGAAACCGAAGACACGGCGTCCTCGAGCGAAGTAATCGCCCCTCGGGAAATGCCCTCGGCCGGCACCTCGGCTGCGCCAATAATCTGGACCCCGGCTTTTTCGCCAACCAAACGTTGACCAACAGCCAAACGCACCGCCGTTGAACCAAGATCAAGTCCAGCAATGTATTCTTCGCGACGCATAGATTAATTCCAAGGTCACCGAGATTTGACCTTTTTTATGAATTCAGGGCCAAGCCTCAATGAACAAAAGAAGAGCACACCAATTTTATCATTAACTTAAAAAACCAACAAGGTGGGGCCAGAAAAGAATTAAGCCGATCACTATTGCTCCCAGAGCGGCTAAAAGCACAATCCCAGCCATAATGTCTTTCATCTCTTCGGCGGCTGGCTGGAGTCGGGGGGCAAAAACATCAATCATCCGTTCGAGCAGACTATTCATTAGTTCTAAAGTCAAAACAAAAACAGAAACAAGAAAAAGAGCGACAAACTTCCAAGCTGGCAATTCCAGCGCCAAGGCAATCAAGATTACCAGCAGGGCAGCCAAAAACTGAAGGCGGAAATTTTGCTCGCTGGCCCAAACCAGCCGCAGTCCCCGGCCGGCATAATGAAAACTATTTTTCAATTTATGAAAGTGCGGTTTCATAGACGAGAAAAAGCAGACAAAATTTTCTTCTCTAAGGCGCGCATCCGAGCGGCCGGTTTTGGTTCTTGATGAGAAAAACCCTGAAGCTGAAGAAAGCCGTGAATCAAAAGAATAGCCAACTCCTCTTTTAAGG
>CAZHKL010000025.1:0-1547 GCA_964532695.1 uncultured Gammaproteobacteria bacterium
CCACTGCCACCACCTGAAGGCGGAGGCGGAGTCGGACAGTTGGTCTGGAGGACATGGACGCAAGCATTACTGACATCACAGATGTCAGTCGTGCAGGCATCGCCATCCACGCAGTCCGCGTTCTCCTGACAAACACAGGAGTTCGCGAAAGCGCAGACCGAAAGATCGCAGCTCACATCAAGACAATCGTCTTGACCGAGCAGTGGACAATCACTGTCTGCCGTACACTGCACACACTCGCCCAAGAGGCAGTGCGGCAGGTTGGTCGGACAATCATTGTCCTTGTCGCACGCTGGTGCGACCTTGACGCAACGGTTGTTGATCCCGTTGCTGTCGGGGACACACTCCTCACCTCGTTCGCAACCAAGGTCAAGGGTGTTCCCATCGCGCGTGGTGGCCGGAACGCACCGGACGCACCAAGAACCCGCGCAAAAATTGCCGTTCGGGTTCTGGGATTCAGTGCACTCGGTGTCCCGAGTGCACTCAACCGGCGCGGCAACACAGCGACCATCGTCGCACACGCGCCGCTCGGCCGGGCAATCGAGACCGGTCTGACATTCGGGCGTGACCGGCGGAGTGACTCCGCCGCCACCGCCACTCCGTTCCTCACGGGAACATCCGACGGTCACCAGAAGAGTCAGTGCCGTCGCAAAAGCAAACCTCATGACACTTTCCTTTCTACGGTGCGACGAGCACCGTGGTAAACCGGCCCAAGCGACCAGGAGCCTGAAACAGGTTCCCAGTCAAACGCCACTCGCGAAGATCAAACTCCACGAGTGAACCATCATAGAGACGAACCCTTGGCACAAAGGCCAACCGGGGCAGATAGCTGATCTCGTGGATTGCCTGATCCCCAAGCCAGCTCACCCACCACCAGTCTGCCTCGGAATTCCACTCATTGGCTTCTGAAGCCACAGCAATCCGCAGGATATTGCCAGACAATGGTCCAGCCAGACCCTGCGTGATCGGACCAATGATGGCGATCCGCAGAAAACTCGTGGCAATAGCCAGTCCGTCAATTGAACCAACTGGCATAAAGCACGAACCCCACGCATCAGTGTTGTCAACGCCATTGCAATCAGCGTCAACACCATCGCCACAAATCTCAAAGGCTCCAGTCCATCGGCGCGGATCCGATGGATCACAGTCTGTCGCGTCTGGCACTCGATCGCCATCCGTGTCTGGACCTGGCCCCCATTCATCAGCCGTGAGATCACAATCGTTATCGATCCCATCGCTGATGTTCGAGGCTTCGAGACTTTCCGGCCTCAACGGCGAACGCAACGGATTCAAGTCGTCACAATCGCCATCAATTGGCCGGACACCATCCTCGTCGCAATCAGACCAGTTGTCTGGCGCACAAGGCGCCGAACTGCAGGTCTGATCAATGAAGACGCAACCCTCGATCGTACAAAGATCAAGAGTGCAATCTTCATCATCGTCACACTCCTCATCTTTCAAACAAGATGAGGAAGGTGCTTCGAACGGCAAGGAAGGTTCAGGTGACGGAGTAGATCCATCAGGACTTGGCCTGTCTCTTACATCTG
>CAZHKL010000025.1:1557-9723 GCA_964532695.1 uncultured Gammaproteobacteria bacterium
TCCCTCATCCGCCTCGCCATTCTGATTGTTGTCGCAGCCATCGCCGCAAGTCTCATCCCCAAAGGGATTGAGCAGGCAGCTCGGCTCTTCACGCGCTCTTTCTCCACCACAGTCAGTTAGACCAAGGAGGAGAAACAAGGTTACTGTCTCTTTCATCTTTCTTCTCCCTGTTTTTTGTTTAGAAAAGGTCATCCAAAAGCAGCGAAAAACAAGGCAATTTAGCCATCTTTTCTCGCCACTTTCAGAACGGGCCACTGTAACATAAATAAAAAGACCTGTCAAGAGAAACTATGCGCTTCTCTTAACAGGCAACCCCTGCGAAGAAAGGACCCTAGGTCAGGGCCACACAACGAGAGGGGCGAGGAGTGAGACGAACGAACGCGGCTGCCGCGCGGGAGCGAACCGCTTGCCAGGCCTCGCGATGGCGACGCGCCCGTTCCGCATCGTCCATCACCGCGAGAAACCCGACATAGGCCGGATCCTCCATATCCCGCACCGCGCCATGCTCGAAGAAGAGCCGGACATCAACCGCGATCGTATCGAGCTGGGCGATGATGGATTCCGGCAGATCCAGCAACCCCTTGATCAGCTGCTCCCGCAACACCCACTTCAGGTAGATGACCTCACTGATCTTGAGGTCGTACTCGACCCGCAGGGCCTCGAGAGCGATCCGACGATTCCGATTCCAGTAATGATCGTGAACCCCCTTTTTTCCCGCCATCTTTCCTCCTTATGGTGAGATGGTAGACGCAATTATAAAAAAAGAAACCAATCCTGTCAAGACAAACCAAGTTGTCCACAAGAAAACTCTTGACTTTGCCTTGACGGACGGTTGGGAAATCCGTACACTCTGATTTAGCCACAGGAGGAAAACCCCCATGCTCTCTCGTCGTGAGATTTTTGGCTGCTCCGGCGCGGCTCTGATCCTAAAGTCAGTGGGTTGCGGCGGCGGTCCGGTCTATGAGTTTCAGGTCCGTCCGTCAGAGGACGGACTTTCGGTCTGGACAGCCACGGCCCGCCATTGGCCAGTCGGGGTTGACGCCAATCCCTCGTACCTTCAACACTTTGGCAGTCCTAAAGTCACTCACCTTGATGGTTTTCAATCCGAGGGGTGGGTCTTTGAGATTGACCATCGTCGTTACCAGGGCCGCCTTGATTCCGCCTCCAGCACTCGCCTCTGGCGAGGCCAGGTGGTTACCTGGCTCGAGACCGACTGACCACTGTTCTCCTTTGCCGCTCGCGCCAAGCGGCAATTTTTTTATGATCGCCCGAAAGCAAAACCTTGGGCGCTGGCCAAATCACACCCTTTTTCGGAGAAAAATCAGCCGGTCGAGTATAGTGCGGATATTCTTTTAAACCAAAATTGATTTTTGATTGCTTAAATTCTGAAAAAGACTCTTCCCTTAAAGATTCGGCCTGACCCAACACTCCGGGAATCAGACGACTGACCGCATCAGCCATCACCAAGGCTGGCAATTCGCCTCCAGTCAAGACATAAGGTCCAATGGAAAATTCCTCATCAGCCAGATATTTGGCCACTCGTTCATCAACGCCTTCATAACGGCCGCAAATAAAAATGAGCTGCTGATATTTTTTAGCTAAACGTCTGGCTTGGACTTGAGTAAAAAGTTTTCCCTTGGCCGCCAGTAAAATAACCCGCTCCTGATGCCGGTTTCTCCTTTTCTTTAATAAGGTCTGAAGGGCTCGATAAATCGGTTCCACTTTCATAATCATCCCCGGTCCGCCGCCATAGGGCCGATCATCAACGGTCCGATGCTGATCCCTGGCCCACTGGCGCAAATCGTGAACAAAAAAAGAGAGACGGCGCTTTTTTCGCGCCCGCCCCAAAATTGAAACCTGAAGATAGGATTTGAAAACAGCCGGAAAAATGGTCAAGAAATCAAAACGCATAAAACAAAAACCGCGCCTCTCTAGAGTACACGGTTTTTGTTTTCTCGGCAATTAAATGGTCAGACTATCAACGGCTGAAGTATCAATCTCTTCAGCTTCGCGGCGACGAGGAGCCCGACGCGCGCCCTCTGGTTCATAAATCTTGAGATTCACGCGCGCGTTGGATTTGGCGCCCACGATCCGAAGCAGGGTGCGCAGGGCGCGGGCGGTTTGACCCTCGCGACCAATCACATAACCCATATCCTCGGGATTGATGTGGAGCGTAATCAGAACGCCCCGTTCGTCAATCGTCCTTTCGGTTTTAACATCCTTGGGATTATTGACAATGGACCTGACCACGAATTCAATAAATTCCTGATCTTGCGGCATGGCAGCCATAGCATCAATGGGAAAGAATTACTTTATAGACCAGTCGGTTCGACCACCCTGGGAATCGGCTTGAACAATGATTCTTGAGGCTCCGCTGGATTGCTTCTATGATAAGACAAAACAAAAAAAATGTCAACCCTGTTCGCTCTCTTTCTTTTTTGCCGCCAGTCGCGCGCGGTGACGTTGAGAAAGGCGACTGACTGGTTTTTTTGTCCCTTCCAGGACCCCCTGGGAGACCAAAAGATTATGGACCGTCGACGTTGGTTGGGCGCCTCTGCTCAACCAGTATTTGATCCGTTCCGCCTTGAGCTGGATCACCTTGGGTCTGGCCTTGGGATTATAAAAACCCACATTTTCTAAATAATCTCCCCAAGGATCTTTTGATTTTTCAAGCACTAAAAGACGAAAACTGGGCTGCTTCTTTTTCCCCACCCGAGAAAGTTTAATCGCGAGCATAAGTGATTGAGAGTGTAAGGGATCAAACAAAAAGCGTCAAGTCGCTCTTCACCTTTTGTCTACTTCCTCAAGCCGCAGGGAAAGCACCCGCGAAATACCATCCTCGCCCATTGTTACGCCATAGAGAACATCGGCCTTTTCCATCGTGGCGCGATTGTGAGTAATGATGATGAATTGGGTCCGGCCGGCCAGCTCGTCAACAATGCTGGCAAAACGTAGAGAATTTGATTCATCGAGCGCCGCGTCCACTTCATCAAGCACGATAAAGGGCGAGGGATTTTGAGAAATGATGGCGCAAATCAAGGCAATGGCCGTCAGCGCCCGTTCGCCGCCCGAGAGCATATTGATTGATTTGATCCGTTTGCCTGGCGGCGTGGCATTGATTTCAATACCAGTATATTCTTTTTTTAAATTAAATTTTTGAACCGCTGATTCATTGATTTCCCCGGCCTCTTCATCTTCCTCGGCGGGTTTCAGCTTGGCCAATGAAGCATGACCGCCGCCAAAAAGAATCTTAAAATATCGGCCAAACTCCTGATTCAGGGTCCGAAACGAGGCTTCAGCGCGCTCTTCAATCAATTGATCAAGTTGGGCCAGCCCGTTTTCCAGATCAGACGCGGCTCCGCGCAGATCATCAATCTGGGTTTTTAAAAAATCATGCCGTTCCTTAGTCTCGAGGTGCTCTTTAATGATCTCTGGATCAATACTGCCAATAATTTCGAGTTGGGTTTTGAGCCGATGCAAATGTTCAAACGTTTCTTCGGGCGGCCGGGTCAGGGCCGGCAGTTCTCCGATCAGAAGATCGAGCGGCGAACCGCCCATTTCGGTCTTAATTTCTTGAATCAAACCAGCGCGCCGTTCCTCGAGTCGAGCTAACTCGATTTTCATTCTATTCATTTCTTGATCAATGGCCGAGAGTTCGGTTTGGCGGCCTTGGGTTTCGCGACCGAGACTGAAAATCCGTTCTTTCTTGGCGCGTTCCTCGGCTGAATAATTCTGAATCCGGAGTTTGACCTCGGCCAACTTTCCCTTGGCCACGTTCAAGGATTCTTCAAGCTTAGTTTTTTGTTTGATTAATTTCTCATCAATCGGTCGGCCGGCCTGATCCGGAGACAGACCCTGGATGATTTCGCTGGTGAGCAGCAAAATTTTTTTACCCGCCTCCCGAATTGTCTCTAATTCACCCAGAGACTGGACACGATCAAGCTGATCAAAAAACTCTTTTTGTTGACGGGCGAGATTTTCCAACTGGCCCCTCGCCTGAACGGCTGACCAAAGATTGGTTTTGACTGATTCAGTCCGAGGGATGGCCAGGGCTTGAGCGACCTTCATCATCTCCTCTTGCCAATGATTACTTTTCTCAATCAGGGCTTCATATTCTTTTTGCAGCTCCAAGAATCCAGTCGCCTGAGTCTCTTCTTTTTCCCAATTCAAAAGTTCAAGACGCAAATGATCCAGCTCGCGCACTTTTCCGGCCCGCTTCTCTTCCCCGACCTTAATTTTTTCTCCCAAATCCACAATCGCGCCTAAAAGCTCGCGCCAAATCTTGCCATAATAAGCCCGGCCTAAAACTTGTCTTTCCGTTTCAATCGGGCCGCGCTCCTCAAGCCGACGCACTTGCCGAGCCAGGCCCCGCAATCGCGGTTCAATTTCCGCCAGGAGTCCCTCAGCTTGAGCCAAATTTTCTCTGGTGCTTTCCAATTTGCCCGCGGCTTGATCCCGTTTAATCTGAAATTGCCTAACCCCGGCCGCTTCGTCAAAAAATTCTTTGCGCTCCTGCGGCGAAGCCACCAGCACATGATCCACCATTCCCTGGCCAATGATTGAATAAGTGCGCTGACCAAAATTAGCTTGAGCCAGAAGAAGCTGAATATCAGCGAGGCGCGTTGGTTTATTGTTTAACTGATATTCGGAGTTGCCATCGCGAAAGAGACGACGAGCAATAGCCAGGGTCGTATAATCAACCGGCGCTCGGCGATCTTCATTATTCAGGGTGATGACCACCTCCGCAAATCCAGCCCGAGCGCGCTTTTCTGTTCCTGAAAAGATGACATCTTCCGACTTTTTACCCCGAAGAAGTTTCATTGATTGCTCGCCTAAAACCCAACGAATTGAATCGGCAATATTTGATTTCCCGCTCCCGTTTGGGCCAACAATCGCCGCGATGCCCAGCTGGCTGTCGCGGGGAGGGATAAATTCAAGAGTGGTTTTTTGAGCAAAGGTTTTGAAACCCTGAATCTCCAACCGTTCTAGATACATAGTTGCCGCCAGTATACCATTTTTTTGCCTTTTTTGTTATACTTTCTGCAGGTAAATACAGACCGCGCCAGAGACTCTAAACTAAAAACGACCAACCTCAATCATATGACTCAATGGCCCCAACTTCTTAAATCATTAGGTTTTTCCGAAAGCGAAACAACAATCTACCTGACTAGTCTTGAGATTGGTCCAGCCTCAATCCAGGACCTAGCCCGGCGAGCCAAGGTCTCGCGCGTGACTGCCTATGCCGTGATGGAGTCTCTGATGAAACAGGGTCTGATGAGTCGAATTGAAAAAGGGAAAAAAAGTCTTTACACCGTGGAATCACCCGAACGATTGGTTTCTTTTGTTCAAAGTCGGGTTAAAAATTTAGAAGCGACTCTCCGAGAAATCCAATCCTCGCTTGATGATCTAAAACTGCTTCAACGCGGAGAAAAACCAAGTGTTAAACTTTTTGAAGGACTTGAAGCACTGAAAGCAATTGAGGACGATGTCATTAACTCCCGACCCAAAGAGATGGACGAATTCGGCAATCTAGATGAGATTAGACGATTGTATCCTCCGGAACAACGTCTCGCGTTTTTTGAAGCCCTAGCAAAGATTGACCCAAAGAGTCGGGCCATCTTTTTGGTCACGGGAAAACCGCCATTTTCGCGCCTGGCCCGATCCGAAACCGTGGTCCTGGCGCCTGATCAATTTAATTTTTTTGGCGATGTCCTGGTCTACAGCAACAAGATCGCCTTTTCCACTTTTCGCGGTAAACAAATCTCGGTCTTAATTGAAAGTGAAGAGTTGGCGCGGACCATGCGGGCGATGTTTGAATATCTTTGGCACTGCGTGGCTCAACTGCCAAAATAAAAAACCCCAGCCTATGCCGACGCATACCTGGGGCGAGCCCCACGGTTAAGATCAACTTCGTTCCCTACTCATGCTCAATCCTTTCTAAAGAGAATGGACAACCTGGAACTCTATCATAAAATAAGAATTCTGTCAAGGTCGACAGGACAAAGAAGGACCATTTAGAACATCATAAGTCATCTGTTTTCTCTGGACAGGACAACTTCAAATATTTTATCTTAAATTGGCTATTTTTTATCTAATCTTGTAATTATTGTCAGGAATGGACTTGACATTTTTTTTATTTATGCTAGAATCTCCTTGTTTGATGCTGGCGAACAATCTGAACCCCAGCAATTCAAACTATCCGCCGCATCGAATTTTGTTTGTCCTCAAGAGAGCTGATCCATGCTTGTCTTCAGCTCTAAGTCACGGCTAGCTGATCTCCTCATCCCGAGAACAGCTATTTTTTATTTCCGCTGTTCTTTTTTGCGATTGCGAATGATTGACAACATCAAAAATGGAGAATATAATTTTCTGAACAGTTATGAGGGAATTTTTAGAGCATCAAAAATTTTACTCTCTTCTTGAGCAATCGAAACAGATCCTGCTCGTCGCCCATCAAAAACCAGATGGCGATACCTTGGGTTCAACCAGCGCGATCCTAAACTATCTTTGGCGCAGTGGCCGCTCGGCCCGAGCTTTTTGCCTTGATCCAATCCCCTCATCTTACGCTTTTCTCTCCCAAATCAATCAATTTACTTATGATCCGGCGATTTTTGAAGAAAATTTTGATCTTCTTTGTCTCTTTGACGCGAGCAGTCTTGACTACGCCGGCATTGCTCCCTTGGTCGCCAAAATGAACCCGCGTCCTCGACTGGCTAATCTCGATCATCATCTTACCAATGAAAGATTTGGCGACTTAAATCTGGTCTTGCCCCGCGCCTCCTCAACCGCTGAAGTCGTCTATCATTGGTGTCGGGCCAATGAGATTAACATTGATGAACCAATGGCCACCTGTCTTCTAACCGGAATTATCACTGACACTTCAAATTTTGTGAATTCAGCCACCAATGCGAGCTGTTTAGCGGCCGCGGCTGGTCTCCTGGCTCGAGGCGCGCGATTATCAGACATTATCAATTCCCTCTGGCGCAATAAGACAGTGCCGGGATTGCAACTTTGGGGTCAGGCCTTGGCTAATCTAAAGGAAAATCAAAAACTGGGCATTGCCTCGACCGTGGTCAAAGAAATCAAGGCTCGGGAATTTGGCCTGGAACCAAGTGCGGCGATTGAGGGTTTAGCCAATTTTTTAGTTGCGGTCCTAAAAGCGCCAATTATTATGGTTCTGCAAGAAAAATCCAATGGCCAAATCAAGGCGAGCCTGCGGTCGTTGACCAAGGATGTCGCTTTTTTAGCCCAGCGATTTGGCGGCGGCGGGCATCAGCGGGCCGCTGGTTTTCTAGTTACCGGCCAAATTGAGGAAGAGGCTGATATTTGGCAGATCCAAGGACAATCAATTCGGCCTGACGAAATTATAGACATCACTCCGAGTCAAATGGTATAATTAAGAAGACCTAATCCTAAATATCTTTCATTCTATGTCGAATTTGGATTTCCATTCAGAATCCCTCCACCTGCTTAAGGCGCAGTATCTAATTCCAACTGTCATTGAAAAGACACATTTTGGAGAACGGGCTTATGATATCTATTCACGGCTGCTCAAGGATCGCATCATTTTTTTGGGCAGCGGAATCGACGACGGGGTGGCTAATACGGTCATTGCCCAGCTTTTATTTCTTGAAAGTCAAGACAAGGAAAAAGAAATTAAGCTCTATATCAATTCGCCTGGCGGTTCGGTCACTGCCGGACTCGCTATTTATGACACCATGCTGTACATCAAACCGGATGTGGCCACAATCTGTATTGGCATGGCCGCCTCGATGGGCGCTGTCCTGCTCGCGGCCGGCGCCAAAGGCAAACGTTTTGTCTTGCCCAATTCCGAGGTGATGATTCACCAGGTCATGGGCGGAGCCGAGGGGCAAGCCGTGGATATTAAAATTCGCGCCGAACGTATTTTACGCATCAAGGATCAACTAAATCGCATTCTGGCCAAACATACCAATCAACCCTTTGAACGGGTGGAAAAAGATACTGATCGGGATTATTTTATGGGCCCTGAAGAAGCGGTGAAATATGGATTGGTGGATAAAATTATTGAATAAGGCCACTTTATAGTGAAATTAGAAAAACGAGCGGCTCATCAGCCGTTCGTTTTTATTGAAAACCCGCCCTCATGCCTTTGGGAATGAAGCAGTTCATTCCCTCACGCATTCG
>CAZHKL010000026.1:0-9139 GCA_964532695.1 uncultured Gammaproteobacteria bacterium
ATCAAGAGCAGGTTTAAAATAATATTGAAAACCATCATCAAACCCCGATTGCGGGTATTTTGCCGTTCGCGGTCGCTGGCATTTAAAAAATAACCCGTGGGAAAAGTGGCAAAAAGAAAAGGCAGGATCGCCGCCATCAGAATAAAAGTGGGGATCGCCGCCTGATACTCCGGCCAAATAGTGGAAAAAATGACTGATCCGAGAGACATCAATCCGGCCGCGATGGGAAAGGCCAGCAAAGACAAATAACCCAATGATTTTTGAAGCAGTTGAGGGAGGGCCGCGCGATTAACTTGATAATAATGACTCATCGCCGGGTAAAGCGAAGCCACAAAAGCGCCGGGAATCAGAACCTGAAGAGCGGTCATCACTTTGGCTGGCACGCTATAAAAACCAACCGCTAAATTGCCCGCCAGGTAACCCAAAATAATGGTATCCGCGGCGTTATAAAGACGAACAAAAATCCCTGACCAAGCAAAAGCCGGCAAAAGCCCAAGCAACGAGACCATTGTCTCTCGTTCAAAACGCGGACCAGCATGAACACCATACCGAAACCTGACAACCAGCCAGGCAAAAAGACAAACCGCGAAACTGCCCGCGGCCAAAGCCAGAATCGCGGAAACAGGACTCTGGGCAATGGTCAAAAAATAAGCGCCTAAAGCAAAAACTAAAAGATGGAAGAACAGAATGGCGCCTGATTCATAACGAAGATTTTGCCGCGAACGCAAAAAGCTCCAAAAACTTAAGGCGAATGAATCAAAAATCATCACCAGCCCGGCGATGGCCACCACCCAGGTGGTGACGAGATCGCGGCGGAAAACAAACATCACCCCAGCCAAAAGTAAAACCGTACCCAGCATAAAGAGCAACTTCAAACCCAAAACCTGACGCAGCAATCTCTCGGCCTTGGCCTGATCCCTGGCCGCTTCTCGAGTCAAGAGCGGCGAAAGGCCCAAATCAATCCCCACGGAAAAGAGCGTGGTTAGGGATAAGGCCCAAACATAGACGCCTAAATTTTCCGGAGAAAGTCGCCAGGAAAGAAACCAAAAATATAAAAAAGAAATGATCTTTTGGATCACTAAAGCGCCCGTGTAAAGCAGGGTGTTGCTCACAATTTTCCGAGGTGTATGCTCCATCACTGTTTTGCCCACTGCGGGGCGCGGCGAACCTACTTAAGACCCACGACCCGACGACTTCAATTTGATTTTATATACCACGATAAAAAATAATTATCAAGCCGTGCGGGTATTAGTTAGGCAAGGGGCTAGCACGTGGGTATTGGATTCTCCTTCTTGCCTTTGTATTTCCGGCATTTGCCCAATTTTTCCAAATTGCAACTGGCACACCAGATTTCGGAATGATACTGTGCTGAAGTGTTCGTGGTCGAATTGCTATAGCTCCATGATACTGTATTTCAACCAATCTTTCGACTCCATCTACAAAACCTCGGTAATAACGATGTGAACCCTCGTTATGAACATAAACAAAAAAATGTTGTTCTAAAAAAGAGACAACATCATAAAAATTCCAATTCATCAAATAGCGGGGCATAACTCCGGCACTGTTTTCAGAAATGTACGCGCTTCATCAAAAAATGAAGTATTTTGTTCGATTGCTTTTCCCGAACTGATGCGTAAAAATTTTTCAAAAATTTCAATGTATTCTTTTGGAGGACTCTGATTCAATAATTGATCGGTCAAGTTTTTCTTGCAGATAGTCGCAACATAACCCCTCGCTGATTCAAGAAGATCTTTTTCAACAAAGTACGGATTCTCCCCGCAGGTGATAATCCCTAATTCCAAACAAACTCCAACAAACTCTTTCTTTTTTTTATCAAAATAGATAAAAAAGCGAAGTACTCCTGATTTTTTTGTATTTTTAGTCATAAACTATCCCTTAACTCTATTATACTCCATCGGTTTATTGATGGGAAGCCTTAATTGACTGAACAGAATTTACTAGCCGGATTTGAACGAGCTTTTTATCTGAATAACCTAATCAAGATCAAGGTTAATCAAAATTCTAGCTATAGCATACAGGTCGATCATGGCGATCTGGCTGCCGATAAATGTATAGGTCATAACTAGACGACTCCATCTTATTAATGGAATCGTCCAGTTTTATTAATACGGTAAATAAAATTATCGTTTTGCCCACTGCGGGGCGCGGCGAGCTTTTTTGAGGCCGTACTTCTTCCGCTCCTTGACTCGCGGATCGCGTTTGAGAAAACCCAAACGTTTTAAACTCACGCGAAAAGTCGGATTTAATCGCACCAAGACCCGAGCCAAACCCAAACGGATGGCCTCGGCTTGGCCGCGCAAACCGCCGCCCCGCACCCGAACATTGATCCCAACCTGATCCTGCTGCCCAACCGCCAGAAGCGGCGCCCTGATGGTTTCGCGCAACTCGAAATGAGGAAAATAAACCGCCAAGGGACGATGATTAACTATAATCTGACCATCCCCTTGATGAACTAATCTGACTTGAGCGACTGATTCTTTGCGACGGCCAATCGCGGCCAGATAACCGTCTTTGGAAACAATTGGGGTCTCGATCAATTCGATCGGCAAAGCCGCCGCTCCGATCTTTTGTTTCCGAGTTTTTTTATCGGTTACCTTGGTCTTTTTCTGGGCGGGACGGCGCGTTTTCTTCTTGATTTCTTCGACCATAACTTACTTAATCATTAGACGTTTCAACCTCTCTTTCCTTAATTTATTATTGGGCAACATTTGTTGAACGGCCCGTTTCAAAACTGAAGCTGGATCGAGAGACCAAACCCTTTTTTGAGGGATTATTTTCAGACCGCCCAAATAACCGCTATGACGATAATAAACCTTTTGCTCAAGTTTTTTGCCGGTAAAATGCAGTTGCTCTAAATTATGCACCTCGACTCGATCGCCGTGATCAGTCTCGGGCGCGTAAGCCGGTTTATGTTTGCCCTGCAAAAGTCGGGCAATCTCACTGGAGAGACGACCCAGGGTTTTCCCCTTCGCGTCAAGAAGATGCGTCTTTCTAATGATCTTTTCCATAAATTAAACCAATTCAATCTGGACGATCGGCGCGGCGTCACCAGACCGCTGTCCCAATTTCGTAATCCGCGTATAGCCGCCGGTTCGAGCCTGATATTTCGGCGCCAGCACTTCAAAAATTTTCTTGATCGGCTGTTCGGTATAAAAAAATTGATGCAACTGGCGGCGGGCCTGGAGTGTTCCTTTCTTGCCGATGGTGATCGCTCGCTCGAGAAGCGGACGCGCGGCCTCGGCCCGAGCCCGGGTTGTTTTCACTTTCTCATAGAGAATCACGCTCGCGACCAAATTCCGCAAGAGGGCCTCCCGCGGTCCTTTTTCCCGACCAAGAATTTTTCCTTTTTTTCGATGACGCATAAAAACTATTTTTTCTTGATTGTTTTTTTACGACCGCGTTTCTTCGGTTTCTCTTCGGCTGTCTCTAGTCCGGAACCCTCTTCCGGCTTCAGGACGATCTCGGTTTGAGCTTCGATTCTAGCCGGCAGGACTGATTCAATCTCTGTTCCTGCCTCCGGGGCCAAATCCGAGACGATTCCCTCGCCTAAAATTGCTCCGTCTTTCTTTTCTTCCAAAAACAAGGAAAAATAATCAAGCAAAATCTTTGAGGATTCCCGCACCGCCTCCTCGGGACTTAGGGTGCCGTCGGTCTCAATATTCATAATCAAACGATCATAATTGGTGATCTCGCCGACCCGGGTATTTTCCACACGATAACCAACCTTGCGCACGGGTGAAAACAAGGCGTCAATCATAATGAAACCAATTTCCGAAGGACGTTCCCGCCGCGCCTCCGAGGGCAGATAACCGCGTCCTCTTTCAGCCGTAATTTCCATTTCCAGCTCGGCTTTCTTGTCGGTCAAGGTGGCCAAAAGAAGTTCGGGATTGACAATCTCCACGGCAGAATTTTTTTCAAAATCACGAGCCCGGACTTCTTTTTCGCCTTTAACCCGCAACATCAGACGCACTGGTTCATCAGAAAACAAACGAAGACGCAAAAGTTTTAAATTCAAGATGATTTGCAAAACATCTTCTTTGACCAGAGGCAGAGAAGAAAATTCGTGTTGGACACCCTTAATTTTGACCGCCGTGACCGCGGCCCCGGGCAGGGAAGAGAGCAAAACTCGCCGCAGGGCCTGACCGACCGTGGTGCCATAACCATAAAAACAAGGCTCCAGGATCAGGGTCGCCTCTTCTGGTTTTTGACCAGGAATAATTTCGAATTTCGCGGGCAAAAGAATCGATTCCATAAAAAATAAAAATTAACGCGAATAAAACTCAACAATTAATTTAGGATCAAAAACCGCGGCCAAGTCTTCGCCCTCGGGTCGAGCGACGACTCGACCTTCATAAACCGCCGGATTCGCGGCTAACCAACTGGGCACATTTTGAGTTTGCCGGTCCGTCAAATTTGACCAAAGGGGCGAGGATCGTTTTGATTCTTTAACCGTGATCACATCGCCAATTCTCAATCCAAAGGAGGGAATCGTGACCCTTCCACCATTAACCTCAACATGACCATGATTAATCATCTGACGGGCCTGGCGACGAGAGCTTGAAAAACCGAGCCGAAAAAGAGCGTTATCCAGACGAAGCTCCAATAATTGCGACAAAATAACCTTGGTATCCCCCTTGGATCGCGAGGCCCGCTCAAAGTATCGTCGGAATTGACGCTCCATCACGCCGTAGACCCGCTTCGCTTTTTGTTTTTCGCGCAACTGGGCGCCGTAGGCAGTCAGTCGCGACCGACTTTTTTGTCCATGAGCTCCCGGCGGATAATTTCGACGAGTCAAGGCGCACTTGGGCGAAGAACACCTCTCCCCCTTTAAATGGAGATGAACCCCCTCCCTCCGTTCCAGCTTTTCTTTTAAAACTATTTTGGCCATATTAAACCCGCCGCGGACGAGGCACCCGGCAGCCATTATGAGGAATCGGCGTCTTATCTTTAATGGAAAGCGGCACAAAACCATGAAGATTCAAGGCCCGGACACTGGCCTCTCGACCCGAACCAACGCCTCTCACCAGAACATGAACCTCGCGCAAACCAGTCGACCGCACCTTTTCGCTTAAATCTCTAACGACATTCGTGGCGGCAAAGGGCGTGGCTTTTTTCGGTCCCTTAAAACCCAAATGCCCGGCTGAAGACCAGGCTAAAACATTGCCCGCCAAGTCAGTGGCCGTAATCATCGTATTGTTATAGGAAGCCTGAATATAAATCCGTCCCTGACTGACCTGCCGAACGGTTTTTTTCGTTTTTTTCGGCGCCGCTGGACGCGCCGCTTTTCCCTCGTCGGGAATTTTAATCTCTTCTTCCGGCATAGATAATCTTCAGTCTAGCTAATTATGTTTTTTCTAACTTTCGTTTGCCGCTGCCCATCGTCCGCCGGATATTGCCGCGCCGGGTTCGGGAATTAGTTTTTGTTCGTCCGCCGCGCACCGGCAAATTTTTAACATGACGCGAACCGCGATAACAACCAATATCCTTTAATCTCTTGATCGCGCTCGAGACTTCTCGCCGCAACTCGCCCTCGACCTTATAATTTTTTTCAATAAATTCACGCAGACGATTCACCTCTTGATCGGAAAGATCTTTCGCTCGAGTCTCCGGATTAATCTTGGCGCCGGCGAGTGTTTCGCGGGCCCGAGAAATACCTAAACCATAAATATATTGAAGGGCAATTTCAATTCTTTTATTGGGCGGTAAAGTGACACCGGCCAGACGAGCCATACCTAACCTTGTCGTTGTTTATGCTTCGGGTTCTTACAGATTACAAAAAGACGCCGTTCCCGACGAACAATCTTGCAGTCGCGACAAATCTTTTTGACCGAAGCGCGAACCTTCATTTTTTTTAAAAACGATAGACAATCCGACCCTTAGTTAAATCATAAGGAGAAATTTCCACCTTGACCTGGTCGCCCGGCAAAATTCTAATTTTATGCATTCGCATCTTGCCGGAAAGATGGCCAACAATCATTTGATCATTTTCCAGTCGAATGCGAAATAAGGCGGCCGGCAAGAGCTCCTCCACCGCTCCCCTCATCTCAATAAATGATTTACTCGCTGATGTCTGTTCTCTGTGCATCCAGACTTTAATTCTTAAAGTGTTCTTATTATAGAGAATCGTATTTTTTCTGTCAACCAAGCCGCGCTTTGAATATTTTCCAAATCATATTTTCCGCTCAACCCAGCGATTTATCCAGTCCGAGCCTTGATGCGCCGCACCCCAGTTGAAACAGCCTCTTCTTTAATGATTTTAAATGATTTAATCTTTCCCAAATGCTCAACATGCGGCCCGCCGCAGATTTCTTGAGAAAAATAACCGTCTTTCTCTTGACCAATAAAATAGACCTTAATCTTGCCGCCCAAGAACGCGTACTTATCATCAAAATAACCAATGGCGCCGCGCTGTTTTGCTTCTTCAAGTTCCAGCGCCTCAAAATGAACCGGCCAATCCTTTTTAATTTGTTCATTGACCAAATCCTCGACCGCTCTGATTTCCTCGGCAGTCATCTTGCGCGGAAAAGTAAAATCAAACCGCAACCGCTCGCGAGTGATGTTTGAACCCATCTGTTTGACCCCTTCGCCCAAAACCAGACGGAGGGCCTGATGGAGAAGATGGGTGGCCGTATGTCCGCGAATCACCTCTGGCGAATGATCTGCCAGGCCGCCGGAAAATTTATGTCCGGAGCCGGCCCGAGAAATTTTCTGATGCTCGATAAAACGTTCTCGAAAATCGTCTTCATCAACCCGTTTGGTCGCCGCTGTTTTTTCGCTGACCAGCTCTCGGGTTAATTCAAACGGAAAACCATAAGTGGCATAAAGTTCAAAAACCTGATCCCCTGGAATGACCTGATCCTGACCGGCGATCAGAACATCGAGTCTCTTCAGACCCAAGGTCAGGGTCTCATGAAATTTTTGCTCTTCCTGGTCTAATTCCGATTTAATCTGATCACGATTCCGAGCCAGTTCAGGATAGATTTCTTTATAACCTTCAATCACCACCCCGGCTAATTTAGCCAGGAAAAAATTAGAAATACCCAATTTGGAGCCCTGAACAATGGCCCGACGCAAAAGACGACGAGCCACATAACCCTGATCCTTATTGGAAGGAACCACGCCAAAATCATCGCCTAAAATAAAAGTTACGCCGCGCAAATGATCAGCCACGATCCGCATCAAGCGGGTCGTGACTTGATCCTGGCCATAAGTTTTGCCTGATAGTTTCTCCAGAGACAAAATCAGCGGTTGAAAAAGATCAGTGGTAAAAACCGTTTCCTGACCGCCTAAGACGGCCGCGAGGCGCTCCAGCCCCAGACCAGTGTCCACATTTTTCTGTTTCAAGGGCCGGAACACTCCCTCGGAGGTCCGCTCATACTCCATAAAAACATCATTCCAAATCTCCACCCAGCGGTTGTCAGTCGGGTCAAATTCAGTCGGGACCGGGGTTGGCCCAACCCAATAAAACATTTCCGTGTCCGGGCCTTGAGGCCCAGAATGTTCGCCGCCAGCCGGCCACCAATTAGCCTCTTTACCCAAATAAGCCAAACGCGCCGCCGGAATCCCTAATCTCTGCCAATGAGAAGCTGATTCTTCATCGCGCGGCGCGATTTGATCTCCGGCAAAAACAGAAACCGCTAACTTCAAAGGATCAAGCCCCAACCATTCCCGGCCAATTAAAAATTCATAACTCCACTCAATCGCCTCTTTCTTAAAATAATCGCCCAAAGACCAATTGCCCAACATCTCAAAAAAAGTCAGATGGGTCGCGTCCCCAACCTCTTCCAGATCATCAGTCCGCAAACATTTCTGGATATTGGCCAAACGTCGGCCGCCGGGATGCGCTTCGCCCAAAAGATAAGGCACCAGGGGATGCATCCCCGCCGTGGTAAAAAGCACCGAGGGATCATTTTCCGGAATCAGGGAAGCCGAAGGAATGATCGTATGTCTTCGTTCCTTAAAAAATCGCCAAAATTTTTCCCGAATTTCTTTGGCCATCATAGAATTACTCCCCCGCCCAGACAAACTTCGCCGTCGTAGAAAACCGCGAATTGACCCGGGGAAATAGCCCGGACCGGCCTGACCAGCCGAACCATATTTCTCTCCAACCGAGCCTTGACTCGAGGCATACGATATCTGACTCGCGCCTCGCTGACCAAGGGCCAGGCTGGTTTTTCTCCGGCAATCCAATGTAAATTTTGCACCTTAAACTTCGAGGACCAAAGAGCGGGATCATTTTCTTCAACGACAATCAAGGCATTGGTCCTTAATTTTTTTCCGACCACAAAATAAGGCTGGCCGCCCCAGCCGCCAAAACCATGTCGCTGACCAATAGTCAAAGGCGCGAGTCCTTGATGTTGGCCGATCTTCTGACCCTGCCTGGTCAAAATCGGACCGGATTCCATCTCTATTCTTGAAGCTAAAAACTCGGACATCTTTACCGGACCAATAAAACAAAGTCCCCGGCTCGAACGTCGTTCGGCCGTTGGCAATTTTTGTTTCCTGGCTAAGGCTCGGACCCCAAGCTTGGTGTAATCGCCAATCGGAAACAGGGTGTGGTCTAAATCAGTCTGATTCAAACGATGCAAAAAATAAGATTGGTCTTTAGCTGAATCTCGACCAACCAATAATTGCCACTGATTGTTTTCTTGTCTCTTGCGAACATGGTGACCAGTGGCAATAAAATCGCAGCCTAATTTTTTAGCCTCGCGCCAGAGCAAGGGAAATTTAACTTGATCATTGCAAAGCACATCAGGATTAGGCGTGCGGCCGCGCGCGTATTCTTCGAAAAGATAAGTCGCCACTCGAGCTCGATATTCCTTTTCAAAATCAAAAGTTATTAAGGGCAAACCTAAACGGGCGGCCACTCGCCAGGCCTCTCGTCTTTCCTCCCGAAAGGCGCAATTCGACCAATTTTTCATAAAGGCCGCCCTCACCTCAAAACCCTGCTTGATGAGTAAAACCGCGGCCACTGACGAATCAACCCCGCCGGAAAGAGCCAGTAACACGCGCTTATTTTTTCGTTTCATAGCGAGCCCCATCTTAACGCACCCTTTTTAAGACTTCAAGAGCGCGCTCATAATCCTCCCGCAAAATATAAACATAAACACGATCAACC
>CAZHKL010000027.1:0-8500 GCA_964532695.1 uncultured Gammaproteobacteria bacterium
TTCGCGCCATTGGTTCGCCTGATGAAGATTGGCAAGCCAAGTGGCAGCCGCGAACAACCGAGAAAACCTAGAATCTCTCTCTCCGCGACCACCTCGGTCGCGTTTTTTATCTTGACAATTTTTGAGAATTAAGATAAGAAATCATTAGGTCTTTTAAGGAGAAGGAAAATGTCTAACCTTGAATCAGGAGGGACCAGGCCGCCCAAACCGGTTTGGAAAGAACCGCCAACCGAACTTGAGCGAGCCACCAGAATTTTGCTCGCTGGTCATGATCCGCGTCTTTCCGAAGGCGCGCTCAAGCCGCCGATCTTTACCACTTCCACCTTTGTTTTTCCAAGCGCTGAAGCAGGTGAAGCGCATTTTCGCGCCGCCTATCACTTGGATGGGACTGATCAGGAACCAGGGGGTCTGATCTACACCCGAGTCAATAATCCCAACTTGGAGATGGTGGAAGATCGAATGGTGGCGGCCGTGCCTGGCGCGGCCGCGGCTGCTGTTTTTCCGAGCGGGATGAGCGCGATCAGCAGTTCGCTCCTGGCTTTTTGCCTGCCCCATGATGTCATTCTTCACTCTCGTCCAATCTACGGCGGGACCTACTTTCTCTTCCAACAGATTTTGTCCAAACTTCAAATTAAGGCCGTTTCGGTTGATGGACAAAATCTAACCGCGGTGCGTGAAGCGCTGGCGAAATACGGCAAGTCTGTTCGTTTTGTTTATCTTGAAACCCCAGCCAATCCCACCTTGGCGGTCGTGGATGTTGAGGTCATTGGCCAGCTAGTCAAAGAAGAAAACAAACAGCGGGCAAGAATCCGCGGTTGCCGTTCGGTTCTCTTGGCGGTTGATGATACGGTGATGGGACCGATTTTCACCAAACCGCTTCTGACTGGCGCTGACTTGGTTTTCTACTCGGCGACCAAATTCATTGGCGGCCATTCTGATCTCACGGCCGGCTTGGTGGCGGCGCGCGATCAAGCCTTGATCCGTCCGATCAAGGATTACCGCACGATTTTGGGCGGCACGACTGGCCCCTTCACCTCATGGCAACTCTTACGTTCGCTTGAAACCCTGGAACTGCGGATGCGTTTTCAAGCCCGACAGGCCCTGATCCTGATTAACTGGCTTGAACGTCATCCTCAAGTGGAACGTGTCTTGGCCGTGGAAAACAGCGCCCTTTTCTCCTTTGAAATCAAGGGCGGACGAGAGGCTGCCTTTCGTTTTTTGAATAATGTGCGCCTGGCCCGACTGGCTGTCTCGCTCGGCAGCACCCAGACCCTGGTCGAACATCCTCGCCGCATGACCCACTCCGACATGACGGCTGAAGATTTGGATCTTTGCGGCATCACTGATCAAATGATCCGCGTTTCAGTCGGTCTTGAAGATTCTCAAGACCTGATCGCTGACTTTGATCAAGCCCTGGTCCAAATCTGATTGACCAGACCTCGCCAATTGTCCTGACTTTGTCAGGACATTTTTATAAAAAAACATTGGGATACGCCCAGTGATTTAGTTTGCTGATCTTGGCAGCCGGCTTAAGACCAAGCTGGTCATCCGAATTTAAGAATTTTGGAAAAAATTCGGAGGGCGTTGCGGGTCGTGGCTTGAGCCACCTCGATCGTTGAGGACTGCTTGAGGCGAGCGATAGCCGAGATGACCTCGGGCAAAAAACTTGGTTCTGGTCGCGAGGGGCCGGAAGTGGCGCTGACTAAATACGGACACTCGGATTCGATCACGATCTGGGAAAGAGGCGCTCGGGCAATGACCTGATGACGAGTATGCGAACGAGCGAGAAGATCCGTTAGGGAGAGAAGAAAATGATTATTAAAATAATGAACTGCGGTTGGCCAATCGTCAGTAAAATGATGAACCACGCCGCGGGTGTCATAACCGCGCGAGGCGCGATTGAAGTCGGTCAGTCGTTTGATCATTTCTTGATGAGCGTCGCGCGCATGCAGAATGAGAGGCAAACGAAACTCTTCCGCTAATTCCAAAAAAATATCAAAAACATATTTTTGCAAAGTCGGGGAAATAGCCGAATCATGAAAATCATAACCTACCTCGCCCAAGGCCACCACCTTAGGATGGCGCGCCAACTCCCGAAATCTTTCCGCTTCCACCAAACGATAATTTGACAGAGCGCTTGAGTGAGGGAGATGGGCTGGATGAAGGCCCACCGCCGCATAGACGCCTTCTTTAAAATGTTCAGCAATCTGAATCGCCCGTTGGCTCGAGGCAAAATCCCAGCCAACAACAATCAGCCAAGTTTCCGCCTCCAAGGCGCGCTGGCCCACGGCCGGCCAATCTTCATTATAAAGCTGATGGTTTAAATGAGTATGGGTGTCAAAATAAGTTGGCCAAGACATATGAAAAATAAGATCACGGTCACTTCGGAAAATTGGGAAAATAAGTGCGCGGGTCAAAATCGCGCAAGGTTTTTGGCAAAAGCGGAGACATCACTTGATAGGTCTTGACCAAATAATTGGCTACCCGAGAGGACTGTAAAATCTGTTGAATCCGACCGGTCATCGGCAGGAAAGCCATCACATAAATAATGCCGCCGATTAAGAATAAGCCCTCAATCAGACCCAAAATCGCCCCGGCCAAACGATTAATGGTTTTCAAAAAAGGGATTACGGAAATAAATTTAAAAATTTTTTCCTCCAGATAAAACACTTGCTGTTTCTTGCAATTGACGTCCAACAGGAGATAAAACACCAAACCGACCAATCGCGTCACCAGAATAAAAATCAAAGCAAAAGCCAGAAGGCGCATCAGATTTTCGCTGCCGCCAAAAAGACTTATCGCCCAGGCCGCGACTGGCCCATACAATCGGGTGGCGATCAAGGTCCCAACCACAATCCCCATCAAACCGCCCAAGGCATGAATTAATCCAAACCAAAGTCCGTAAAGAACAAAACCGCCCAAGATAATGAGTAAGATAACATCAGTATTAGGAAGTTGAGGCATATCAATTATATTTTTAAAAATCAAAAAGCGAAAATTAAGAGACTTTTTTAGGAAACAAAATCTCGCCGCGAGTCACCCTGGTTCCCTCAATCATTTGACCCCACTTTTTGGCCTCTTCATATTTAACCTGAAAAGCAATCTTTTCGAGTCCAAGAGAGGCAAAAATGCGGCGGCTGGTCTCGGGCAGCATTGGCCAAAGCAAATAGGCCAACTGACGCAGGGTCTCTAAAGAAACATAAAGAACTTCAGCCATTTTTTGGTGATCAATTTTAGCCAATTTCCAAGGTTCAGTCTGATCAAGGAAACGATTAGCCTCGCGAATCAGCGACCAAATCACAGATAGGGCCTGATGCGGACGCAATTCTTCAAGCGCTGTCTCATAAGCGCCCCAAGCGGCAAGATGACCCGAGACTGGTCGGGGCGCCTTTCCTCCAAGATGTTTTTCAGTCAAAGTCAGAACTCGATAAACCAGATTGCCCAACTCATTGGCTAATTCTGATTGATAACGAATAGCCAGCCGTTCGAGAGAAAAATCCCCATCTTCTCCAAAGGCCAGATCACGCAACAGATAATAACGCAGGGTGTCCCCGTCATATTGTTTGACAATCGTCAAGGGATCAATCATATTACCGAGTGTTTTGGACATTTTTTCGCCATTGACCGTAAAGTAGCCGTGGGCAAAAATTTTTTTCGGACAGGGCAACCCCGCCGACATCAACATCGCCGGCCAAAGGGCGGCGTGGAATTTTAAAATATCCTTTCCCACTAATTGCAAATCGGCCGGCCACCAAAAATTGAACTTTTCTTCATCCTGACCAAAACCAATCCCAGTCAAATAATTGATCAGGGCGTCAAACCAGACATAGATCACCTGATTGGCAACTTGAGGAACCGGCAAACCCCACTTCAGACCCTGACGAGAAATACTAATATCAGTCATGAAATCCTTGATATAGCGCGTAATCTCCTCGCGCCGGCTTTCAGGTTGGACAAATTCAGGATGGGTTTTAAGATGAGCGAGCAGGGCGGGGCGATACTTTGTTAAACGGAAAAAATAATTTTCTTCCTCCACTTTTTTTAATGGTCTTTTATGAATCGGGCATTGATCATCAACCGCTTCCGTGGCGGTGACAAAGGCCTCGCAACCAACACAATACCAACCCCGATAAGTGCCCGGGTAAATATCGCCCGCCCTTTCGACCCGCTGCCAAAAAAGTTCAACCCCGCGCCGGTGCCGCGCCTCGGTGGTGCGGATAAAATCGTTATGAATAAAATCCAAACTGCCCCAGGTTGATTGCCAAACCGCGCTCATCCGATTGACATAAGTTTGCGGATCCTCACCAGTTTTTTGAGCGGCCTCAACATTCTTTTGACTATTTTCATCCGTGCCAGTCAAAAAAAACACCTCGGTCCCGCGCCAGCGCCAATAGCGAGCCAGCATATCAGCCACAATCGTGGTGTAGGCATGACCAAGATGCGGTTGATCATTAACATAATAAATTGGCGTGGTGAGATAAAATTTCACAAAAATTTCAAAAACTTGACTTGACAAGAGCTGATCTAATGTAGTAGGGTGTGGATGAAAAGGAGAATCTTCTTTTTTCTCTAAAATAAGAGGTTCGGGAGCCTGCATCCCTAATCGCCAACGCCTCTTTTCCCTAAGCCCCCCCAAGGAGAAGAGGAAGGAATTACTGATGTCGGCTCCCCCCCTTTCTTCGCCTTCGGCTCGGAAGAAAACCCGGGACGCGTCAAGACTGCCCAACCACCCTAGTTCTCTAGGTTTCCCCCTATCCTAGGTTCTAGGGACGTGGTCAAGACCCGCCTAGGAATTCATCCGGGCCTTTTTTCTTTTTGAGCGGAGCCAGAACCACGACTAATTCACCTTTGATCATACCAGATTTAAGACGATCCGTCACTTCCTTTGGTTGACCGCGATAAATTGTCTCATAAATTTTGGTCAACTCTCGGCCAATCATTAATTCACGATCCGGCATTAATTCTTCTAAACTGGCTAAGGCCTTTAAAATACGATAGGGCGACTCAAGAAAAACCACTGTCTCTTTTAGCTCGGCCAAACGGCGAAAAAATTTTTCCCGACCCTTTCGATGAGGAGGAAAACCAAGATAGGTAAAATGCTCGGCTGGAAATCCGGAGACAGAAAGAGCGGCCGCCACGATCGATGGTCCGGGAATAGGCGCAATTTTAACCTGATGGCCAAATCTTCTAACCACGGCCGCGATCAGCGCGCCGCCAGGATCATTAATCCCAGGCGTGCCCGCGTCTGAAACCAGGGCTAAATTTTTGCCTTGAGCTAATAAATCCAGAATCTCCTGGGTTCTTCGGGCCGGACTTTGAACGTGATACGGCAGAAGCGGTTTTTGAATCTCAAAATGACGCAAGAGTTTCCGGGTGACCCGGGTGTCTTCGCTCAAAATTAGATCAACCTCTCTCAAGATCCTCTCGGCCCGACGAGAGAAATCCTCTAAATTGCCCAATGGCGTAGCGACAATATAAATAGTCGGCATAGATTAAATCATTTTAAAGAGATAATTTCCAACTGTTTGGACATCTCTTCGATCAGACCGGAAAAATCCAAATGAGCTTCCTCCGCTTCCAAATCAATTGATCGGCTTTCGAGGGCTGGATTTTTAGGAACAAATAAGGTGCAGCAATCGTCATAAGGCAAAATAGAAATCTCAAAGGTGTTGATCTTCTTCGCTAAACTGATAATTTCTTCTTTGTCCTCGCCAATCAATGGTCGAAAAACAGGCAGGCTTGAGGCTTGTTCAATCGTGGTCAAATTAGACATTGTTTGCGAGGCAACCTGACCCAAACTTTCACCAGTGACCAAGGCTTGCGCTTTTTCTTGACAGGCAATTTTCATCGCCAAACGAAACATTAATCGGCGATATAAAATAACTCGATATCTGGGCGCGGTTCGTCTGACGATTTCCCGCTGCGCCTCGGCCAAGGGAACAAAAAAAAGTTTTGAGAACGGCTGATAGTTTCCCAGGATTCGCGCCAACTCGCGGACCTTTTCCATTGAAGCGCGACTGGTGTGCGGATAACTGTGAAAATGGACAAAAATAACCTCGGCCCCTCGTTTCATTATTTTCCAGGCGGCCACCGGCGAATCAATGCCTCCAGAGAGAAGAGCCACCACTCGACCCGAGACGCCAACCGGCAGGCCGCCCGGGCCAGGATATTTTTCTGTTCCCAGCAAGGCCAAGCGGGAAAGAATTTCAATCGAGAAAATTATTTCCGGCTGACGAAGATCAACCCGACCGCCAATTTGATCAAGAATCGCTCGACCGACCAAACGATTGACCTCTTCTGAAGTTTGGCTGAATCTTTTATCCGCTCTTTTTGCTCGGACGGCAAAGCGAAGTGCGCAATCGCCTTGGATTATTAAAGACCTGGCCAAATCAACCGCGGCTTGAATAATCGCCGGCAGGTTAACCTGGACCAATTCCACTGGAGAAAAGGAGACCAAACCAAACACTTGAGATAATTTCTTAATCATCCCCTGTTCTATCTCTTTTTCGCCTTGCCAACTGATCAAGATTCTCCCTTCCATTGCCCGGACCCCGGTCAAGGGAAAGTCAGCCAATTGAAATTTAATATTTTGGATCAATCGCTTTTCAAAAAAAGAGCGATTTTTGCCCTTTAAACCAATCTCATGATAATGGGCCACAAAATATTTCATAAGACCTACCTACTCTAACACGCGGGTCAAAAATAAAAAAGCCCTTCTAAAGGCTCTTAATTAGCGAACGATTTTAAGTCGGTAAACCCAAAAGTTCAGCCAAACGTTTCTGATCAAAACCAATGATTATCTTGCCCTCAACCTCAATCACCGGCACGCCCATCTGGCCTGATTTTTGAATCATCTCTTCAGCCGCTTTCTGATCAGCCGAAACATCAATATCCTGATAAACAACCTTATGCTTGACAAAATATTCCTTAGTCATCTTGCAGTAGGGGCAGGTTGGAGTTGAATAAACAATCACCTTTTTAGCCATAGATTTAAGTCTTGAATTATCCACATCTCGTTCTCCTCATCTATGATACAACAGTCTTTCAAAAAAATTAATCCACCGATGCCGAACTCAAGCGCCGGCCGCTTCTTAGCCCAACTCTTTTAAGAAGTGGATCAGGGTGCGCACGCCAAAACCAGTCCCGCCCAAGGGCATATAAGAGAAAAATTCGCGTTCGGCAAAAGCTGGTCCGGCAATGTCCAAGTGAACCCAGGGGGTCTCACCCACAAATTCTTTGAGAAAAAGACCAGCCGTGATCGCGCCGGCATATTTGCCGGCAATGTTTTTTAGATCAGCCACCTTAGAAAGAGTTAATTCTCGATATTCTTTAGGCAGGGGCAAGGGCCAAATATACTCGCCGGAAACTTTCGCGGCCGCTAAAACTTTTTCCGCCAATTTTTGATTATTAGTCATTAACCCGGCTCCAGCTTCGCCTAAGGCCACCATACAAGCGCCAGTCAAGGTTGCTAAATCAATCAAATAATCAGGTTTTTGTTTGGTCGCGTAAAAAAGAGAATCAGCCAGGGTCACTCGACCCTCGGCATCAGTGTTCAAAATCTCAATCGTCTTGCCATTGGCGGCCCGAACAATGTCACCCGGCCGAATCGCTTTGCCCGAGGGCATATTTTCACAAGCAGCAAAAATCCCGTGCACCTCCAAGCGCGGATTTATTTTTGGCAGGACTGAAAAAACACCGAGCACAACGGCCGCGCCGGCCATATCCATTTTCATTGTCGTCATCGCCTCCGACGGTTTAAGTGATAGTCCGCCTGAATCAAAAGTAATAGCCTTGCCAACCAGGGCCACCCGCTTTTTAGCGCCGGTTGGCTTCCAGATCAAGTGAACAAGATAAGGCGGATGATCAGAACCCATGGCCACCGCCAAAATTCCGCCCGCGCCCATTTTTTCCAAGGCAGAACGATCATAAATTTTGATTTTAATTTTTCCCTTGGCCTCTTTGACAATTTCTTCAGCCTTAATCTTAAGACTAGCCGGCGGCAGATGAAGCGACGGCTCATTAACCAAATCTCGCGCCATGATCACGGCTTGAGCCTCAATCTGGCCTTCAAGTAGACCCTGTTCGGCTGGTCGAATCTTTTTTTGATCAATCTCTAAAATCGTCAAGGAAAGCAAGCCTTTCTTTTTCTCTTTTTCTTCATCTTCTTTTCGGAATTTCTGAAAAGAGTAATTGGCCAAAAGCGCGCCCTCAACAATAACTCGAGCTGAATCTCGAGCCGCGACTCCGCCGATCCCAGCCCCGTGGAGAATACTGCCTAAAACACGAACCCCAACCTCTTTGGCTTTTTTCACGGCCAAACCAGAGGCGCGACGAATCGTCTCCAGTTTAAACTCTGATCGCTCGCCCAAACCAACCACCAAAATCCATTTAACCGGCAACCTCCCCAAGGTTCGAAAAAACAAAACCTGTCCTTCCTTGCCCTCAAATTCTTCTTCTTTGGCGATTTTAGTAATTAAGCCGCCCAAGGCTCGATCAACCG
>CAZHKL010000028.1:0-8230 GCA_964532695.1 uncultured Gammaproteobacteria bacterium
CGGCTGAAGCCCGCTTGATTTCGGAAACTATTGAAAATTTCCGTCGGAGAGCCGGGCCCGCCCCAGAGATCGCCGTGCTTTTTCGCGCCGCCCGTCATTCCCAAAGGTTGGAGCTGGAATTATCCAAGCGCGGTCTAGTTTATGAATATCGCGGCGGTTTGAAATTTTTTGAACGAGCGCATATCAAAGATAGTTTGGCTTTCTTGCGGATCCGGGCTAATTGGACTGATCGTTTGGCTTGGTCGCGGCTGCTCGTCTTGGTCGAGGGGATTGGCCAGACCACAGCCCGACGTCTGATTGAACATTTGGCGGCGGCGGCTAGTTTGGAAGAAACAGTTAATCAAAATTATGATGATTTACTAGGCAGTCGGGCGCGGCTAGGTTGGCAAGAGTTGCGCGGTCTTCTTTTTTCCTTGATGGAGAATGATCAGCCTGGTCAGCTCATTCGTCGCGTGGCCGAAAGTTTGATTTATCAAGATTATTTGCAGGCTGAATACCTGGATTGGCAGGAACGATTGTTAGATTTAGAGCAGATGGCGGTTTTTGCCGAACAATATTCAATGGTCAGTGATTTTTTAAGCGAGATCGCTTTGCATGATGATTATGGTTTTGGTCAAAATAAGATCAGATCGGGTCAGGAGGGCAGAATCGTGCTTTCAACCATTCATCAAGCCAAGGGTTTGGAGTGGGAGATCGTGTTTTTGATGGGGTTGATAGCGGATAATTTTCCCAATCATCGAGCCCTGCTTGAAGCGGGCGGCTTGGAGGAAGAGCGGCGACTTTTTTATGTGGCCGTGACGCGGGCTAAACAAGAACTTTATCTTTCTTACGCCTTGACCAGTGGTCGGAATTCAATGTCTTTTCATCAACCATCGTCCTTTCTCGAAGAGCTTGATCCTCATCTTTATGAAGAAGTGGGGGTCGAGACAAAAGAAGTCAATGGACATCATTACTTACCCGAGATAGACGATCTTTGAAGCTTGACGGGAATCATTGAATGAGTTATCGTAGGGGGACCAAAGAAAAGGGAGGAGTTCATGTGGACACTGACTGGGGTTGATTCACAAGAGATTGAGTCTTTTCTTTCCTGGTTGGAGCAACAAGGAGAGAGATTGGGGCCTTGGGGCGATTGTAGGCAGGGTGAGATTCAGATTGCCACCAATCCCATCGAGGCTCAAAAGTGCCTGCTCGCCGCTCGTCATCGCTTGAGTCGTCAGGCTGGTCTTTCTCCAGAGCAGATCCTGACTTGGTCAAGGATCGGAGTAGTTTTTGAGGATCAGTACATCATGATCGTGCGTGACCCGGTTCTCTTTCCACCCCAAGGCGGGGTGGGTGAGCCAGGGCGCGGCACCTACATCCGAGTGCTCTATCGGAACAGCCTCAAGGGAAACCTGGGCATCTTTGCGCTCGTAGTGGATGAAGAAGGAAAACTGATTCTCAATCGCTGTTTTCGACATGCTTGTCGACGTTGGACACTCGAAGGTCAGGGCACGATTGCCCGAGATGGGGAAACCAGGGAACAGAGTCTTGAACGTTGTATCAGGAATGAAGTTGCGCGTTCGATTAAGGAGACCCGTCTCATCACTGACCACTTTGTTTCTGACCGTGGATTGATTGGCCAGGATGTGCCAATGTATCTCGTGCGGGTAGGACAGGGTGGGGGCGAGCTGGCTGATCAGACAGTCGCTGGACATGTGGTCCTGGGAGTGAGAGAGTATCAGGAGGCCTTGAGACGTGGCGATTGCCTCGAGGTGGCTGGTATCCCTCACTATCTCATTGATTCCTACACCATGGGCGCGGTTCAACTGGCTACTCTCCGTGGTCTGATCTAGCGAACTGGGTGGGGCCTGTTCTAGCGAACTAGCGAGACTAGTTAGTCTTGGCTCGGTCCTGATCAGTCATCAAGATTCGCAGTCAGAATTCATCAGTCGGTGAAAACTATTTTCACCGTTTTTTTTATTCCCCCACCGCTCAGCGGTGGATAGTCCCCGCCGCTGAGTGGTGGCGGGGAGGTGGATAATTTTGTTGTTCAAATTTGTTTTTTGTGGGAAGATGCGACCGTATGAAAGCCTTAATTACAGCCGGAGGACGAGCGACGCGACTGCGGCCGATCACTCATACCTTGAATAAACACCTGATCCCGATTGCCGGCAAGCCTATGCTTTTTTACGCGATTGAAAAAATCCGCGACTGCGGGATCAGGGAGGTGGGAATTAATATCAATGAGGGTGATCAAGAATTGCCAGCGGCGATTGGCGATGGTTCGCGTTGGGGAGTCAAAATCATCTATTTGGAACAACATGGCGGCGCCAAGGGTCTGGCCCACATCATTAAAAACGCGCGCGATCAGGGGTTTCTTCTGCCGGAACCATTTTTAATGTACTTGGGCGATAACATTATTTTGGGCAGCCTCAAGCCTTTAGTCGAGCGTTTTTTCCGCGATGAACTGCATTGCCTGCTTGCCCTGGCCAAGGTGCGCGATCCGCAACGTTTTGGCGTGCCCGAGATTCGCGATGGCCGCATTGTGCGGGTGGCGGAAAAGCCCCAGGAGCCGATGTCTGATTTTGCCATCACTGGCATTTATCTGTATGACGCCCACGCGCTCGAGGCGGTTGATTCCATCCAACCCTCGGCGCGCGGCGAATATGAAATCACTGATGTTCACCAGCATTATCTTGATCGCGGACTCAAGGTTGGTTATGAAGAGGTTACGGGCTGGTGGAAGGACACGGGTAAACCCGAGGATTTGCTCGAGGCTAATCAAATGCTTTTAAATCTAATGAACGGCGCGGTCTGGCAGGGCGAAATTCATCCGGACGCAGTGCTTCAGGGAAAAGTGTCAATTGGCGAGAGAACAAAAATCGGTCCCAATGTTCTGATTCGCGGCCCAGTGGTGATTGGCCAGGATTGCTTGATCGAATCGAGTTATATCGGGCCCTATACCTCAATCGGCAATGGGGTGGTGATCCGCAACGCGGAAATCGAACACTCGATTCTCTTTGATCAAGTGCAAGTTGATTGCGGAACACGGATCGTTGATAGTTTGGTTGGTTACAACGCTCGGGTTATTTCCTCAAAAAGTTCTCTGCCCCTAGGTCATAAACTGATTATTGGCGATCATTCAATAGTGGAGATTTAAAGAGGACGTTGGTAGATTCCCTGATCTTGACCCTGGCCGACGAGATAATAAAGCCTTTCGCCATTTTTGGTGATAAAGAAATCAAAAATTTGACCATCCTTGATTTCAACTAAGGTCGTTCTGGCGCGCTCGCCGCGGTTATCCAGTTCCAGCGCATAAATCGCTTGATCGCTTGAGTAGAAAATGTGTTCACCTGGATACCAACGAGCAGACTGAATCGGCGCGGCTTGCCGTCGGATCAGTTCTTGGTTGCCTTGAGTCAGGTTGACTCGCCAGAGTTCAAAATCAGTCCAAGCTAAGACTTCTTTTTGTCCATCGCGATTTTCCCGCCACTCGAGATTGAGGCCCGGCATTTTGGCCAAGGTTTTTTCGGGCTGACGGCGATCAATGATTAAGATCTGTTCTTGGTTTTTTTCTTGAAGCGCGAGAAAAGGTTCTTCGGTTTTTAGGAAATGATAATCGCCTGGGGGGAGAACCAGGATCGGCGTTGGTTCGCGCGACAGATTGCCGGCCAAATTTTGATAAAGAATGCTTTGCCCGCCCTCATTTTTAAGACTCCAAATCTCAAGGCCTTGGAAGAGGAAGTCTGGGGAAGAAAGGCGGGTGATTTTGTTTTCCTCGCCCGTGATGAGATTAAGGGCGACGAGAAAACCATCGCTCAAACCATAAAGAGTATGCCTGGTCTCACCCCATTCATCAATGGTCCAGTCCGCCGGCAGATCAGTTTGAATTTTAAAATTGGTTGGCTCTTCCAGGTTTAGAAAAAATAGCGGTGTTTTTCCCTTTCCCCTGATCAGGGCGGCGCCTTGGTCCGGAGAAAGATTCAGGGAGAGCGGCGGAAGGAGCGCGGTTGACAATTCAATGATTCCCTTTTTTCTAAATTCTAAAAAATCATAGACCCCGACCCGAAAAGGAGCAGTCTGGGTCTCCAACCAGACGGCAAAGCGTCCGTCACGACTAAAACGAGCGAGTTCTGGGTTGATCTCTTCAATCCGCTGGGGATTGTTTTCCGACCAGAGAACAATATCTTCAGCAAAAGTTGTTTCTTGACTTCTGACCGGAAGTCGTTTTTGCCAGGGCAGATGACCGTCGAGCGCCAGTTCAACCAGATATTCATCCGGAGAAAGTTTAAGAGCGGCCGGAGTTTTTTCCAATCTAATTTTTTGATTGATTTTTAGGTTTGCTTTTGACGGATTTGATTTAATGATCAAGGCGCCCAGTCGTTCAAGCCGCCCCGAACGAGGGTTGAGGCGATAGCCAGCCGTGTAAAGAATCAGAATGGGAGCGGAGATCAAAAAAATAATCAGAAAGAGATAGAAGATTAGGCCGCGGGTCAGACGATTCATAATGATTTTTGTTTTTGATTTTCTTCTGTTATACTAGTCAAGATATGGCTAAATTAGTGATTCATGGCGGTCAACCGCTCCGAGGCCGGATCAGGGTGCAGGGGATGAAAAACGCGGCCACCAAATTAATCGCCGCTTGTCTGCTGACGAGTGAAGAATGTCGGCTTGATAATGTGCCGCGGGTTCGCGATGTCGAGCGGATGGTTGATCTGTTGGCCAGTTTGGGAGCCAAGATAAATTGGGATAATGAACACACCTTAATAATTTCCTGTGCCCAGGTCAGCCCGCGGACCCTTGATCGTCAAGCTGTCAAGGCAATGCGTTCTTCGATCGCGCTTTTAGGGCCAATGATCGCTCGTTTTAAGGAAGTGACTTTGCCCGAGCCAGGCGGCGATAATATTGGCCGCCGGCCGCTTGACACCAATTGGTTTGCTCTCCGAGCCTTGGGCGCGGTGATTGATGCTCAAGATGATAATTATCATCTAAAGATAGAGAAAATTCGCTCGGGTACCATTATTTTACCAGAATTTTCTGTTGGCGCCACCGAGAATGCGCTAATGGCCGCGGCCTTGACTCCTGAACCAACCACGATCAAACTAGCGGCGATTGAACCGTCAGTCCAGGAATTAATGAATTTTTTACGGGCCATGGGGGCAGAGGTGAAAGAGATTGGGACTCACACTCTTCGTTTGGTTGGCCGGCAGGTCTTAGGCGGCGCCCAGCACACCTTGGCTCCGGATAATTTAGAGGTCGGCACCTTTGCCGCGGCCGCGGCGGCCACGAATGGCGAATTGGAGATTGCTCCAATCATTCCCCTTCATCTGGAAAGTTTGGTTGAGAAACTAAAAATGATCGGCCTGGTGGTTGAGTTTAAAGAATCATTCTTGCGCGTCTCGAGCGGTTTGTCGCGCCGAGCCTTCAAGCTGCAGACAATGCCCTTTCCTGGTTTCCCAACTGATCTGCAAGCGCCTTTTTCTGTTTTGGCGACCCAATGCAGCGGCACCTCGCTGATTCATGATCCTCTTTTTGAGGGTCGGATGGGTCACATCAATGAATTAGTCAAGATGGGAGCTGACGCCGTGATCTGCGATCCTCATCGGGTTTTGATTACTGGTCCCACGCCTTTGGTTGGTCGGGAAATGTCGAGTTTGGATATTCGGGCCGGGGCGACTCTGGTTTTGGCCGGGTTAGTGGCCAGTGGCGAGACTGTTATTAATAATGTCGAGATCCTGGATCGCGGCTATGAGGATTTGGTTGGTCGTCTCTCTGCCCTTGGCGCCAAGATCGTGCGAAATGCTTGAATTTGCTATAATTAAGAACCGATCTATGTCTTTGAGAGAAAAATCCAGTCAGCTTTGGCCGCGCCTTTTGACCATCTATATTGGAATCGCGCTTTTGACTGGTTCTTTTTATGTTGGAACAGTGGTTGGTTTCAAGCGCGGTGAACGGGCGGGTCAGCCCCTTGGTCAGGGTCAGGTTTTAAATACGGATGAGAACCAGCCGGCTTATCTTTCTCAAGATGTTGATTTTGGACTTTATTGGCGCGTCTGGAATCTGCTCAAGGAACGTTATTGGCGCCGGCCAGTTTCTGACACTAAACTTTTTTATGGCTCGTTGCGCGGCATGGTTGAGGCCCTGGAAGATCCCTACACTTCTTTTTTAGATCCTCAACTAACTTCAGAATTTAATTCTGAATTGAGCGGCCGGTTTGATGGTATCGGAGCCGAGATCGGCATTAAAGATGATCAGTTGATGATCATCGCTCCCTTGCCTGACACGCCGGCTTCACGGGCTGGAATTAAGGCTGGAGATCAGATTTTTTTGATTGATGGCGCGGATACGCGGGGGATGAGAGTCGAGGAGGCGGTGCGAAGAATTCGCGGGCTGCGCGACACGGCGGTCACCCTGCTGATTAACCGCCCGGAGTTTGTTTCGCCAAAAGAGTTTGTGATTACCCGCGCCGAGATTACCATTAAAAGCGTGAAGGTCGAATGGCGTCCAGGCGGATTGGCAGTGATTGATCTTTATTCTTTTGGCACTGATACCACTCTGGATTTTAAGCGCATGGTTTTGGATTTGATCCCCAAAGAGCCAAAGGGATTGATTCTGGATTTGCGCAATAATCCTGGCGGCCTGCTTGATTCCGCGATTGATATCGCCGGCGAGTGGGTGATTAAGGATCAGATTATTGTGATTGAGCAGGACAGCGCCCGGACAGAATTTCGATCGGCTGGACCGAGCCGTCTTAGCGGTCTGCCCACCGTGGTGCTGGTCAACGCCGGGACGGCTTCCGGCGCGGAGATCTTAGCGGGCGCTTTGCAGGATTACAAATTAGCCCGCGTCATTGGCACTAAGACTTTTGGCAAGGGTTCAGTGCAGGATTTTTATCAGTTTGAAGATGGTTCAGCGCTTAAATACACCATTGCCGAGTGGTTGACCCCGCTCGGCCGTTCAATTAACAAAAATGGTATTGATCCGGATGAGGTGGTGGAAGTCACGGAGAATGATCTGGTCTTGGAAAATGATCCGCAAATGGCTCGAGCCTTGGAGATTTTGGGACAGACAAAATGAAAAAACCAAAAATCAAATTAGAGTTTGCCGGCGGGGGGGTGGTCTATCGCCGATCGCGGCAAGGACCATTGATTGGTTTTATCCTTGATCCTTATCGCAAGTGGACCTTTGCTAAGGGTCATGCCGAACCGGGTGAATCAATGGAAGAGGCGGCGCGGCGCGAGACCCAAGAAGAAATGGGTTTGGAAAATTTGACGGTGGTGGCGCCCTTGGGCAAAATGAGTATTTGGTTTCGAGAGAGATTTCGTCATGGTCAGATTGTCCGCGGTGAACGCGCTCTGATTCACAAATTCATTTATTATTTTCTGATGAAAACATCGCGTCGAGGCAAGACTCATCCGCAGCGCGCGGAAAGGATCGGCGCTGTGCGTTGGGTGCCCTTGGTTCTCGCTCGCGCGACGGCAAGTTATAAAAATATTTTGCCCATTCTTAACCGGGCGATAGAAATTATTCGTCAACGCGAATTTGAGCGCCGAGGCCGCGCTTCGCCTAAATAGGAGGAGGATGTTATAATGAGGTCATCTCAATGAGATTGATAAGGTTTTCTTGAGTATGAAGGTGATCTTCCTCCAGGATGTGCCTGAAGTGGCAAATAAAAATGAGATTAAAGACGTGACTGATGGTTACGCCCGGAATTTTCTTTTTCCTCAAGGTTTGGCCAAACCGGTTACCCGGGCCGCGCTTGAGGAATTGGAAAAAACAAAAAAAGCGCTGGAAAGCGCGGCTTTAGAAGATCTGCGCCGAACCGAGGAGTTGGCTGGTAAACTTGACGGCTATGAATTGGAAATTATGGCCCGGGCCTCGCCCGAAGGAACGCTTTACGCGGCCGTCAGTCCGCGAAGAGTGGCTGAAGAACTGCGCCAGAAGGGATTTGCTGTCCCTGGGGAAAACATTAAGTTCAAAGATGATGGCCCCTTAAAGGAGGAGGGTGAGTATGAGGCGGTTGTTAATTTGGATCACGGACTGGAAGCTGAAATTAAGGTGATTGTCCGGACTCAAGATTGAATTTGAGGAATTACTTGGACAATGGTTTTGGCTCGAGGCAGACCGCGAAAATCAATTGGTTTGCGGCGGATAAATTTAACCAAGCCCTCTTTTTGGGCAAAAAGAGTGTCATCGCTGCCTCGGCTGACATTTTGGCCGGGCATTATTTTTGTGCCGCGCTGACGGACAA
>CAZHKL010000029.1:0-8014 GCA_964532695.1 uncultured Gammaproteobacteria bacterium
GCCCGCAAGAACCATCATGCCCGCATGCTCAGCCAAAACCGGCCGCGCGGAAATCCAGGTTGGAGCAGGAGCCGCGGCCCAATTTTCCAATCCCTTGAATTTTAAGGTTCAGGATTGCCGAGAAGCAGGCAATGCTTGTTCAGACGGCGCGCAATGCTGCGGCAATGGCGCTTGTTCGCTTGAGTGCGCTCCAGGCGGGGCGATTGGTGGTTATGGTTGGTATTTTTCCACCGGTCCAATTCCTCAAGTGCCGCGTTTGCTTTTTGAGTGTCAACCTGATTTGCAAATTCCTTCCGCTGATCCCAGCCCCACTCCTTATCTTGGCCGCAAGGGCGGAGATCGGGTTTGCGAGAACGCGCTGATCAGCGGTCGGTTTTCCATTCCCATGGATCTGGTTACTCTCCTTGACCAGACAAATTATAGTTTGGCCAAATGTCTTGGATCCCAAGAACCAGGATCTAACCCCTGCCTTGAGACTGAAGCAATTTCTAATTTTGATTTGGATGCCTTTCTTTGGTCTGATCCGCCTCAAGCCGGTCTCATACCTCGTTCTGGTCATCAGTTTGACTTAACACCGGCGGCCCTGGAGAGCGATACTTGGTATGAGGTTAAACTGCGAACGGGAATCGCCGGGAGTGTGGAGAGCGGTCACGCAAATCTGGCCGAGGACGCATCTGGCTGCGGCGCGGGTTTTGCTTATTGCTGGCGTTTCCGCACAGTGACCGGACTTTGTGCCTTGGGCGCTTTGAATGTCAATCCTAACCAATTCACTGCCCAAGAGTTTGAGGAAAAATTGGTCTACACGGCCACGGGTCGAGCTAAAGATGATGCCTGTATCAGGGTCAATCTTGAGGCTTATAATTTTGATTGGTCAATACCCGAACCAGCTGATCTTGGTCGAGCTATGCTTCTCGATGATGACCCTAATGTGCCTAATGATGTCGTGATTGATGATGACGCGCCAGCGCATAAGGCCACGGCCACAGCCCTATCCGAAACAGCCAACAATCCGCCTAATCCCGTGGATATTCTGGCTCGGGTGCCATTGGAAAATATTGAAGACACCGCTCTGCTGACAATTGATTTTACTGATCCCAAAGTGATTGAGATTTGGCCGAATTGTCAAACCGCTTGCGTGAACGCCGCTCTGGGCATCCGTTTCAACACCCAGATGAGCCGGGTTTCGCTTGAGGCGCCAGGGGCGGCGAGTCTGCGCAAATGCGCTAATGAAAATTGTCAGGTTTTAACCGATGAGATTGCCCTGTCCGCCCAGTTGGGGCCAGATGAAAATAATCCGCCAAATCCGAATCGAGTCTTGCGCCTGGCGCCGGCGCAAAATCTTGAGCCTAACACTTTTTATCGAGTGATTCTTTCTGGCCAAATCGAGTCAGCCTCTTTTAACAAACTTTCAGCCTTAAACTATAACAACAATCAAGACTATTCCTGGTCTTTCCGGACTAAAAATTCAGCCGCGGCTTGTTTGGTCAGCCGGGTAGATTTGATTCCGACCCAAACCAAGGTTAAGCTCGTGGGCAGCCGCGTTCCATATCTGACTCGACCCTTTGGTTCGCCAGATGAATGTCAGGCCGCGGGTCAGGAGCTGGTTGCCAGCAGTTATGATTGGAATTGGTCAAGCGATGATTTTGCCGTGGCTGATTTTCTAGACGGGATGATTGACACTAACCCAAGCTTGCCCCTTGGCTGTTCTGCCTCCTGTCGGTTGGTTGGTTCGCAAGGTCAGGCGGGTCAAGACGCGGTTTGCGGCAATGGTCAGCTTGAGGAGACCTTGGGCGAGGAGTGCGATGATAATAATGCGATCGCGGGTGATGGCTGTTCTTCAAGATGTTTGCGCGAGGGCAGCGCTGGGGCAGCGGTTTGCGGCAATAACCTCTTGGAATTTGGCGAGGATTGCGATGATGGCAATATTAATGTCAATGACGGCTGCAGCGCTATTTGTTTGAACGAGGGTTCAATTGCCGCTGGTTCAACTTGCGGCAATGGTTCAGTCGGTCTGGGCGAGGATTGCGATGATGGCAGTTTGGGTTGTTCAAATCAATGTCTGCGCCTCGGGTCGCACCCGGCTCCATTTTCTCTTTGCGGCAATAGTTTAATTGAGGCTGGAGAAAATTGTGATGATGGCAATCTGACCAGCGGCGATGGCTGTTCGAATCATTGTTTGCGCGAAGGTCAGGCGCCTTGTCTTAATCTTGGAGCGCAGAATTGCTGCGGCAATGGCGGCGACCCTGAAATCAGAGAGGAATGCGACGATGGCAATCTGACGAATAATGACGGTTGTTCAGCGCGGTGTTTGCTTGAGGGCTCTTCTCCTTTTTATGATGATCCGTCATTTTGCGGCGATGGTCTGCCGCTCGGCGCGGGTGAGGCCTGTGAGGCGGCCGAGGTTGGGGGTAATGGTTTAATTGACGCCAGTCAAGTTGTCTTGGCTGTGGGTGAGGGAGAAGTTGACCAGAGCCAGGCGCCGCCCGAACAAAGAACAGTGATTAGCGCCGAGACAGGCAATATTTCCGGGACTAGCCCCTTTGTTATTCAGTGCGGTTTTACAGAAGACAGTCAATGCGGAGATGAGGATCATTTTGGCGTGGGGACGAATTCCTGTTGTTATGCCCGACCAGAGCTGGTCGCTCGCCAACCTGCTCCTGATGAACAAAATGTTTGTTTGAATCCGTTGATCCGGATTGATTTTGATCAATTGATGAGGGCTGATAGTTTTTCGGGCAGGATCTTGGTGGCCGAGGCGCGGGCAACGGCTGATTGTTTGGCCGGGGAAACAGAATTGCCTGAAACAGGATCAGGATTGGTTTGGGAAGACCGATTTAATTTTTCTCTAGTCCAGAAAGGCTTTTTCGCCCGTTTTTGGGAAAATTTTCAAGCCTGGTTTGATCAATATCTGCCCCTGGCCCAGGCGGCCGACAAAAAACCCAAGACTGAACCGCCCGCCGGCCTGGGTGTGAATCAAGGTTCTTGGTGTTTGACCAATCAAGGTCAGGTTTCGGTCTTGAGAAATACCAATGACACGGAAACACCTTATGATGATTTTAGTTCTCTCTTTTATCAGATTACAAGCGGCGCGCTCAAACCTCAAACTTGGTATCGCCTCCGTCTTTCCGGCGAGGCTGCCGGGGGGAGCGGCGTCAGCTTGGGTCAAAATTATGAATGGGATTTTCATACTGGTAATCAGATTTGCGATGTTGATCTGGTTGAGGTGATTGATACCTCGACCGCGCCCGAGCCCAGTCTTTTTAAGTCTAAAGATGAAGAGCATATTTTTTCCGCTTCAGCCCTGACTGAACGAGGCGGAAAGACCTCGCCCATTGTGCCTGTGTCCGGGGTTTATGAATGGCAATGGCAGCCTTGGCAAATAACCGACCTCAATCTGATTTCTTTGGAGAGCAGCAATCTGACTAACACTCCCAGTTTGGCCACTCTTAAATCCGGGGCGACCAATGGCGAGACAGTGATCACTGCCAGTCTCCAAATTATCGCTGATAATTTGAATAATCCCTCAACGAGCGGCGTCGAGCGAATCGGCAGCGCTGAAGCCGCTGTCTTTATCTGTGAAAATCCCTGGCCAGCCGAGGGTTGGCTTGAAGATCGGGTCAACAATGATGATGGTTTGAGCGCGCCCTTTGGCAACTTTAAAACACGTTATTGCCGTGACGCCGGCGACGAGGATTCAGTGGCTGATGATCTGCCCGAGCTGGCGATTCAGAATGTGTTCAGTCCGCCTTCAGGCATTTTGAAAGAATTACTGCTCCAATACGTTGATCTTGAACAGTCGCGCGATGTGATTGGGTTGAGGTTGATTGATAATCCGCGCCGCTTGAGCGCGGCTCGTTGGTTTCAGCTTCAGGGTTTTGTCGGCGCGCCGCAAACAATGAAGGTTGACGGCTATGACGCGGTGCGCGATGGACGCACAGTCTATATTAACGCGGCCAATCTGGTCAATGCTGGTCTGGCCGCCTCAATCTATGTTCTTGGTTACAATGAAGGAGCAAGTCCGGAAACCATTAATATCTTTGAGCAGTTGCTGGCTAATTTGAGATTTAACATTAATTTTAATTTGACCCAGAATAACGGTCTTTGTTTCTCGCCGGTTCTGCAGGCATTGACTGATCAAAGATGCAGTTCTGATTTTGATTGTTCCATTCCGTCAATTTGCCTAGCGATGAAGGATAAGGTTCGGCGCGATACTCTTCGTCTTGAAGATCTGCGGGATATTGAAGCTGTCTTGGCCAATTACCGGGCGGGAAAGGGCAGTTATCCGCAGTTGGGGAGCGGCACTTTTGTGCCCGGGATGAGTGTTTCGGCTTGGCCATCCTGGTTTGAAAATTTATCCAAAGAGATCGGGGCGGCCTTGCCCATTGATCCCTTAAATAAGTTTGCCGATTGTGGTCAGGGTTTTGATTCGGTCACTTGTTTTGCCCAGCAGGTCGCAAGTGGTTGTCCAGGAGGTTCTTGTTACCGTTGTCCTTGGGGTTCAGCTATTTATGAATATCGAGCAATTGGACCGCAAAGTTATGAATTGCGAACTGATCTTGAATCATCTGAAAGTTTAGCCAATGTGGTTTTGGAAGATGGGGCCTGGACAGCGATCACTTCTTTTCCGCCCAATCCCGAGGTTAAGTTGCGCGGCGTGCAAGTGGCTTGCAGCGGACAGGTGATCGGGGCTTCGGCCCGCTGCGGCGATGGAGTGCGTTCCGCGGGTGAAGTCTGCGAATTAGGGGAGACAAGTTTCTTGGGCTGCAGTCTGACTGGGCCGGGCGGTCAAGTGGCTGGTCAGCAAGCCGCGATTTGTCAATCTAATTGTTCTGGATTTGTCTTCGCGCTCAATTCAATCTGTCAGGCGGCTGTCTGCGGCAATGGCGTGCGCGAGGGGACTTGTCAAGGAGGCAACAAAAATGGTCAATATTGCCGATTGTCGGCTGATTGTCCGTCTGGGATTTGCAACTTGATTGAAGTTTGCGATGATGGAGCAAATAATGGTCATTATGGTTTTTGCGCGACAAATTGCGGAGTAGGCGTGGCTAACATTGCGGCTTATTGCGGCGATGAAACCCTGGCTGGTCCAGAGGTTTGTGATTGCGGTCAGGTGGGTTTTGACGCGAACCTGCCTGGTAATTGCTCGGCTCGGAATGGTCAGTATAACAATCTGGCGGTTGGGAGTTGCGCCTTGGATTGCCGCGGTCTAGGACCATATTGCGGTGATGGAGTGGTCCAATCAGGCAATGAAGAATGTGATGGCGATCTGGAGGTTGGCCGCGGTCGCTGCGCTGATGGATCAAATGTTTGCGACAGCAATGAGGATTGTCCAAGCAATGTGGCTTGCCAATTTTGTCCTAATACTCCGCCGACAGCAACTGGTTTGGTCTATCCTCAAATTTTGACGCGGACCTGTCAGATGGCTGCTGGGGCTTGCGATTGGAATGCCGTGCCTGCTCTGGCGTCTTGCGCGCCTCAAGGCATCTGCGGCAATAATCAGAAAGAGGGAAACGAACAATGCGATGATGGTCCAGACACGCCCAATGATGAGTGCGCGAACACTTGTCGGCTGAATATCTGCGGCGATGGCATTCCTTGGCTGGGGGTTGAGGCTTGTGATTTGGGTGCTCTGCCTGGAGGGCAAAATGGTGTTCCCTGCTCGGCTCCTTATGGGAGCACTTGTAATTATTGTTCAACCAGTTGTACTTATTTGACTGCCCAGGGGCCATTCTGCGGCGATAAAATCTATACCTCGGGTCCAGAAAGATGCGATTACTCGGCTAATCCAATTGTGACTTCAGGTTCACTGCCTAGTGGCTATGATCCAGTTCTTTCTCTCTGTGATCAGAGCTGTGATTATCTTTGTCCGCCGGATTATTCCAGCCAGCCGATTGCCTTTGGTCAGATCCCTGAACCAGGTCAAGTGGGCTTGGCAACCTATTCTGTTTCTTTAGCTAATGAACAATCCGCGGCTTTGATTATTCCGGCCTGTCGTTTGAGCGGCGGCCTGGTGGCTGATGTGATTTTGGATGAGGATATACTTCAGTTTCCCTCACCCCTGGAGATCATTTTTATCATTGACACCTCGGAGAGCATGGGTCCGGTTACTGCTGCTAATCAGATGGAGTGTGATCCGAATCACTCTGGTTTGGAAACACGAATCCAATGTGTCAGGCGCGCCCTTAACGGCGTTTTGTCTGATCACAGTGATGGAGCCCTGGCTCGGCTTTTTGCCAGTCGTTCTTTAGGTGAGGTTCGGATTGGGTTAGTGGAAGTTAATTCTTTTTCACAGTATCGAAGCTGGGGCGGCAGTCTAAATAGTGATAAGGAAGAATGTCAGACTGATGTTTCTACCCGATCGCCCTGTGATACGATCTGTGAATACGGCTCGATCAGCGGTCAGTTGTATGCCGATTACTGTGAGGGTATTTCAATTGATCCCCCTTCAATTGGTTTGCCGAATTCTAGTTCTGGATTACTTAATGGATCAGAAGCAGAACAAGCTGATTTGCGGGGAATAATCCAGGGATTGTCTCCCCGATTTGGCAATTATAACTTTTTAGCTTTTCGTCAGGCCAAGGCAATTTTAAACAATACGGCCGCGGGGTCCAGGGTAATTATTTTTATTAGTGATGGCCCTGCAACTGATTGTTGCGCTCCTTTTAGTTCTAGTTATTGCAAGGTTGATCCGGCTCGAGATGGATATTGCGCCGTGGTTAATAATCAGTGCGCCGCGCCATCTGGCAACGCGGCCTGTCGTTGGACTGATGGCGAGGCACCGAATAAGCCTAATGATGGTATCACGATCTTTACTGTTTCCTTTCCCGCGCTCGAACCAACGATCCAGGGTTGGGCTGACCAGGCCCCAGCCGGTTCAAACTTTTCTTATGCCTATTCCGGGGCTGATATCGGACAGATGCTGGATAATATCATTAGCACCCTCGGGGCCGTGATTGAGATTTCTCCCAATAGTAATTTTAGTTCTTCGGAAGTGACTGGCATTAACACCAGCGGCTTTGGTCTGCCGCTTTCTTCGACTCAAAATTATTGTCAAAATCAATCGCGGAATATCTATTTGCGGTCCAGGTTTCAGCCTCTTAGTCAGGACGCCAAGGTTCAGATTTCCAATGTTCGTTGGTCATATTGTCCGCTTCAGTAATCGTTTTTTTATGTCTTCCAAATTCAAAATTATTTTTCTTTTGGGCGGTCTGGTGATAATAATGATCGGTTTGGCCGCGACTTTGATTATTCTTCGGCGGCCAGGGGGTTTGGAATCAAAAAAAGAGGAGACCGAATCAGCCGCTCCGACTTTGGAAGCAGGCGCGGATGACGCGGCCTCGCCCGAGAAACAGATTTTAACAACCGCGGCTAGCGCCGCGCTTAAGTCTGGCCGGTCAGAGCCCTGTCTGGCCGCCGGCGACCAGATTGCCATTGATCAGTGTCTTTATATTTTGGCGACGGATCAGAATCAGAAAATAGTTTGTGATCAAATTCAGACTCAAGAAACCAAGGCGCGCTGTCAGGATACAGTTTTAGCCAATCAGGCTGATCAAGAAAAGAATCCAGATCTTTGTTTGACTCTTTCCACCTCGATCGCCAGTTTGAATTGTCTTTTTCGCGCGGCTGAATCTGAAAAGGAGATTCGCGTTTGGTGTTCAAAACTCGAATCCGCGGCTCAAACCCAATGCGAGGAAATTCTAAACTATGAAGACCCGAGTCCGATTTTCCGGGATACGGATGGAGACAATCTTTATGATCAGGATGAGACGCGATTCGGAACTGATCCTAATCGAAAAGACACGGACGGCGATGGTCTTTCTGATTTTGAGGAGGTTTCGCTCTATCGGACCAGTCCTTTAAAGTCGGACACGGATGGTGATTCTTTTGCCGATGGCCTGGAAGTAAAAGCCGGCTACAATCCGCTCGGCTCGGGTCGTTTGCCGTGATATAATGAGACTGTGAGGCCATCTCAAAACTCCTTTTCAGCCGCAATTACAATCTTTCGGCTGCAAAA
>CAZHKL010000030.1:0-3199 GCA_964532695.1 uncultured Gammaproteobacteria bacterium
CTTTATTAGAATGGCGCCGCGCAAGGTTCGGCTGGTGGTTGATTTGGTTCGCGGCCGGCCCGCTCTTTGGGCAGTGCAACAGTTGAAGTTTTTAACTCGCGCCGCGGCTCGACCCGTGCGCAAGGCCATTGAATCAGCCCTGGCCAATGCCGAACACAATGCCAAGCTTGACCCAGCCGTTTTGATGATTAAGACCATTACGGCTGACAGCGGACCGACCTTGAAACGTTATCGGCCGCGCGCTCGCGGTTCGACCGCGCCAATTCGTAAACGACTGACCCACCTGACCGTGATTTTAGCGCCCAAACCAGGTGAGATTAAATCAAAAAAATAATCAACTATGGGTCATAAGGTTCATCCCAAAGCTTTTCGTCTCGGCACCATTCGCACCTGGAGTTCCCGTTGGTTTGCCCGGAGGAAATTTCCCGAATTCCTGAAGCAGGATGTGCAATTGCGGGATTGGCTCCTCCGAACCCTGCGCGAGGCCAGTGTTGATCGGGTGGAAATTGAACGTTCAGGCAACAATCTGACCGTGGCCATTTATTCGGCCAAACCCGGTTTTATTATTGGCCGGGCCGGCACTGGCGCCGAGGAATTAAAGCGGAAGATTGGGCAAAAGTTTTTTAGAGATTCCAAGATCGCTTTTCAGGTCAATATCATGGAAACGCCGCGGGCCAGTCTTCAGGCCAGAATTCTGGCTGAACAAGTGTCTTTGGATATTGAAAAACGTCTGCCTTTTCGACGAGTGATGAAACAGGTGATTGATCGGATTGAGAAAAGCGGGGCCAAGGGCGGACGGATTCGTCTGGCCGGCCGTTTGGGCGGGGCCGAGATTGCCCGCAAGGAGCAACTCTCGACTGGTTCAATTCCCTTGGGCAATCTGCGGGCTGATGTTGACTTTGGTCAGGCCACGGCGTATACCGTTTATGGCACGATTGGGGTTAAGGTTTGGATTTATCGCGGCGAGGTGTTTCTTAAAACTAAGGAAGCCAAGGGTTAGTCTATGCTGATCCCCAAAAAAGTAAAATACCGAAAATCGCATAAGGGCAAGACCGGGGGTTGGGGTTGGCATCCGTCGAGTCGCAAGATTTTGCTTGCTTTTGGCAGTTTTGGTCTGAAGGCGCTTGAGCCCGGCTGGGTGACGAGTCTTCAGATTGAGGCCGCGCGTCGAGCGATGACCCACTTTATCAAGCGCGGCGGCAAGATTTGGGTGCGTATTTTTCCTGATCATCCTGTCACGACCAAGGGCGCGGAAGTGCCAATGGGCGGCGGCAAGGGAACCGTGGATCATTATGTGGCGCCGGTCCGGCCGGGGATGATTCTTTTTGAAATGGATGGGGTGGATCAGACCGCGGCCAAAGAGGCCCTGCGTCTCGCCTCCCATAAGTTGCCGGTTAAAACCAGGATAGTCACTCATTAGGGTATGGATTTCAAGGAATTAGAAACAAAAAATGAAAAGGAATTGCGCGCCCTGCTTGATGAGTTGCGGGAGGCGAATCGAGAGACGCGATTTCGGACGAGCCGCGGCGCGGAAAAAAGAGTGCGCCAGGGCCGCGAATTAAAAAAGCAGATTGCCCGGATTTTGACCAGGCTCAATAGTTTATGAATCAAATAAAACAAAAACGTAGATTTGAGGGGGTGGTGGTTTCAGACCGAATGACCAAGACCAGAGTGGTTCGCGTTGATCGGGTGAAAATGCACCCCAAATACCGGAAGCAGTTTGTTGTTTCTCGGAAATTCAAGGTCCATGACGAGCAGAATCAGTTTCGAGTCGGCGATCGGGTCTGGTTTGAGGAATGCCGACCGTACTCGAAAGATAAAAGATGGCGCATTATCCGCAAGATATGATTCAACACCGAACCATGTTAGTGGTGGCTGATAATACTGGGGCCAAGAGGCTGCAGTGTATTCGTCTGCACGGCGGTTACCGCAAGCGCTATGGTCGGTTGGGCGATATTATTACTTGCGTGGTCAAGGAAGCAATGCCGCACGCCCCGGTTCGCAAAAGCGATATTGTCAAGGCGGTCTTGGTGCGCGCCAGGAAGGAGACTCGTCGAGCTGATGGTTCTTATATTCGGTTTGATGATAATGCCGCGGTTTTGGTTGATCCTAAAACTCGGGAACCGCGGGGGACGCGCATTTTTGGACCAGTGGCCCGGGAACTGCGCTCGCGCGGTTTTACAAAGATTATTTCCTTGGCGCCAGAGGTGTTATGAAACTCAAGACCGGGGACAATGTCAAAATCGCCAGCGGGGCCGAGCGGGGAAAGACCGGTAAGATTATTCAAGTCTTTCGTCAACTAGATCGGGTCGTGGTTGATGGAATCAACCGGAGGGTTCGTCATCTGCGGCCGCGACGGCGAGGAGAAAAAGGAGAAAAGATTGAGTTTTTCGCGCCCCTGGCCGCGGCCAAGGTGAGATTGATTTGCCCGAGCTGCGGGAAGCCGACCCGGATCAATCAGAAGATCGTGGTTGAGCCGACTGGCCAGGAAAAAAAGATAAGAATTTGTAAAAAGTGTCGGGAGACCATTTAATCGCCGCTCGGCAGAGGGTCATATGACTAATTTGAAAACCAAATATCTCCAAGAACTGGCGCCGACCTTGGCGCGGAGTCTTGGTTTGAAAAATGTCTTGGCCGCGCCTCGTCTTGAAAAGGTCGTGGTCAATGTTGGGCTTTCGGCTCAAAATCGCGATCCCAAGATGATGGAGGTGACGCAAAATGTTCTCTCGCGCATTACCGGTCAGAAACCCGTGGCTACCTTGGCCCGGAAGTCAATTTCTAATTTTAAGATTCGACAAGGAATGATCGTTGGTTATCGAGTGACAATGCGGGGTCGGCGGATGGAAGATTTTGTCGAACGGCTGGTCAAGCTGGCCCTGCCCCGGGTGCGCGACTTTCGCGGTTTGACTGAATCATCGGTTGACGCCCAGGGCAATCTTTCGATTGGCTTTTCTGAATACATTGCCTTTCCCGAGATTAGATCCGATGAAGTGGAAAAACTGCATGGTTTGGAGGTGACCCTGGTCACGACCGCTAGAAATCGAGAAAGAGGCCTGATTTTTTTCCGGGCCCTGGGATTTCCATTTAGAAAATAATATGGCTTCAGAAGCGCAGATTGCCAAATCAAATAAAAAACCAAAATTTTCCACTCGATTGGTGCGGCGATGTTGGCGTTGCGGCCGGAAACGCGGTTATCTGC
>CAZHKL010000030.1:3209-7818 GCA_964532695.1 uncultured Gammaproteobacteria bacterium
ATTTCAAGTTGTGTCGAATTTGTTTTCGAGAGTTGGCCAATCGGGGCGAAATTCCCGGGATTAAAAAAGCCTCCTGGTAAGATTATGATGACTGATCCAATTGCCGACATGCTCACTCGTATTCGGAACGCCCAAGCCGGGGGTAAGCCCGAGGTGGCGGTTCCTTATTCCAATCTTAAGTTTGCCCTGGCCCGGATTTTAGAAGCGAATGGCTATTTGGCTCAAGTGGAGAAAACCGCTGAAGGAAATATGATTTTGGTTTTAAAATACAAGGGCAAGCAGCCCCTAATTCGCGGTCTAGATCGGATTTCTAAACCTGGTCAGAGGGTTTATCGAGGAGCGGATGAATTGCCTCGGGTCTTGAATGATTTGGGTTTGGCCATTATTTCCACTTCCCAGGGTTTAATGACGAATAAAGAAGCCCGGAAACGGAAATTAGGCGGCGAGGTTGTCTGTGAAATCTATTGATTGAGTGATTAATTGATCAACCAATTATGTCTCGCGTCGGCAAAAAACCTATCGCCATTCCCCAGGAAGTCACGGCCAAAATTGAAGGCCAGAAACTTATGATTGACGGTCCGCGGGGGAACCTCGAGCGGGTCTTTCCTCGGGTGGTGTCTTTAGGGATTGAGACTGAAGGGACAGGATCAGTTTTGAAATTTTCCGTGAATGACCCAGAGAATAAAAAAGAGCGGAGTCTTTGGGGTTTATCTCGGAATCTGGCCGCAGGTATGATTGAGGGAGTGACCAAGGGCTTTGTTCGACAATTGGAAGTCGTGGGGATTGGTTACAAGGTCTCCTTGACCGGGAAGAAGTTAAAACTCGAGGTTGGTTTTTCTCATCCTGTGGAATATGAATTACCCTCGGGCATTGAGGCCAAGGTAGAAAAAAATTTGATCACTATTTTGGGCGTGGATAAAGAGCTGGTTGGCCAGACGGCGGCCCATTTGCGGGCCATTCGTCGACCAGAGCCATATAAAGGTAAGGGGATTAAGTATCTTGAGGAGGTGGTAAGAAGAAAGGCGGGCAAGGCGGCCAAGGCCGCGGCCGCTTAAGATTCTTCACCTTATGAAATTAAGGAATCTTCAAAAAAGAATAGAAAAACAAAGAGAAAGACGCGGGGCTCGAGCGCGGGCGCGGATTTTTGGCACTCGCGAGCGGCCGCGGATGAGTGTCTTCCGTTCGGCCAGGCATTTATCTCTGCAATTGATTGATGACTTGAATGGTCAGACCCTGCTGGCGGCCGATGATCGCGAGGTTTTGGCCTCGGGAGGAAAATTGGAGCGGGCTCAAGCGGTCGGGCGATTGGCGGCCGAACGCGCCCGAGCCCGGGGAATTACCAAGGTTGTTTTTGATCGCGGTCAATATCTTTATCATGGTCGAGTCAAGGCCGCGGCTTCAGGCGCTCGCGAAGGCGGATTGGAGTTTTAAATGAAAAAATTTATGGCGGGAATAAAACAATCAGGACGGGGCTTTGAACGTCGTGAACGAGAGGCGAGGGAATTTGAGGAGGCCGTGCTGGAGGTGGCTCGAGTGACGCGCGTGACCAAGGGGGGCAAGCGAATGCGATTTCGGGCCACAGTGGTGATTGGCGATCGCAAGGGTCGGGTTGGTTTTGGAGTGGGCAAGGCAGCGGATGTGGCCGGAGCAGTGTCCAAGGCTAATCGTCAGGCCAGAAAGCGGCTTTTTTCCGTATCCCTGGCCGAGCATACAATTCCCCATCAGGTGCGTCATAAATTTGGCGCGGCTCGGATTATGATCAAACCAGCGCCGCGCGGGACTGGGATTAAGGCCGGGGGAGCGATGCGTTTGGTTTTGGAATTGGCCGGCATTCCCGATGTCGTGGGCAAGCAATTAGGCACAACCAAAAATAAGATCAATAATGTTAAGGCGGTCTTGGGGGCCTTGCGCGAACTCCGCGAACCAATGACCCAATCAACAACTGACTGATGATAAAACCTTATTGTGAGATAAAGATCGCAATTACCGTAGAATAGATTATTGCGCAAGAGGTCTATAGTATGGCTTTAGCTCTGCATAATTTGAAACCTAATCCTCGTTCACGGCATCGGCCGAAAAGAATTGGCCGCGGCAATGCTTCGGGGCACGGCACCTATGCCACGCGCGGTCAAAAAGGTCAACGGGCGCGCTCGGGTGGTCGGCGAGGACTCAAACGACTGGGCTTGCGAAGGCTGGTTTTATCTATTCCCAAAAGACGCGGTTTCCAATCCAGCCGTCAAGCCGTCCGGGTGATCAATCTCGATTTAATTGAAAAAAGATTTGAATCAGACGCCGAGATTACGACCCAAACCTTGATCGAGGCGGGATTGATCAGACCGAACGAGGAGGTAAAAATTCTTGGTCGGGGCGACTTGACGAAAAAGGTCTTGATTAAGAATCTGCCGGTTTCCGAGCCAGCTAGAATTAAAATTGTGGCGGCCGGCGGCCGGGTTGAATAAGTATGTGGAGCGTGATTCAGCAAATTTGGCATTCGCGCGATCTGCGCCGCAGTATTCTTTTTGTGCTCTTGATGATCGCTCTCTTTCGTTTGATCGCTCATCTGCCGATTCCCGGGATTGACGCTTCGGCCCTGCGCGCTTTTTTCCAATCAAACCAATTGTTTGGCCTGCTGAATATTTTCTCCGGCGGGACGATTGAGAATTTTTCCGTGGTCGCCTTGGGCGTGGCGCTTTACATTACCTCTTCAATTATTTTTCAACTCCTGACCATGGTCATTCCTCGGTTAGAGGAGATTTCCAAAGACGGCGAAGCGGGTCGAGCCCGGATCAATCAATGGACCCGGTTGGCCACGGTGCCCTTGGCTATGCTCCAGGGTTATGGTTTGATTGAACTTTTAAAACAAAGCGGCGGTCAGACGACCCAACTGGTTTTCAGCTCTTTTTCAACCTTTAATTATGTGGCTACGGTGGCGACTCTGGCCGCGGGGACAATTTTTCTGATGTGGATTGGCGAGCTGATTTCCGAGCGCAAGATTGGCAATGGCATCTCACTGCTTATTTTTGCCGGAATCATTGCCGGCTTGCCCAATTTTATTCGGCAGGTTGGCGCGACTTTTGATACTTCGCAAGCGGTCAATCTGGCGCTTTTTGCCGCGATTGCCTTGATCACGGTGGTGGGGGTGGTTTTGATTACTGAAGGTCAACGCAATGTGCCGGTTGCCTATGCGCGGCGGATTTCCAGCGCCTCCTTGGCCGGCGGGATGCAGTCCCATCTGCCTATCCGAGTGAATATGGCCGGGGTGATCCCTATTATTTTTGCCATCTCGATCCTGCTTTTCCCGACGGTGGTGGCTCAATTTTTTCTGCGCGCGCGCACCCCCTGGCTAGCGGAGTTCGCTCAAGGGATGGTGAATCTTTTTTCTGATCGTATCTTTTATGGTTTGGCTTATTTTATTCTGGTTTTTGTTTTTACTTATTTTTACACGGCCGTGATTTTTCATCCGGATCAAGTTGCTGAAAATTTGCAAAAGCAGGGCGGTTTTGTGCCGGGCATTAGACCAGGCAAGCCGACGGCTGAATATCTGGGAACCGTGGTCAATCGGATTAATTTTGGCGGGGCGCTTTTTTTGGGGCTGATTGCGGTTTTGCCGCTTTTGGTTCAACAGGCCACTGGCAGTCAAATCCTGGTGATTGGCGGCACTAGTCTCTTGATCGTGGTCAATGTGGTGACAGACACGATCAAACAAATTGAAGCGCAGCTGATTATGCGCGAGTATGAGGTCTATTAAGGGGCTGGTTTTTTCCAGTCTTGAAGATTATGTCTGAAGATCGTGTTTATTTGACTGAAGATCAGATTCGACGTCTAACGGTTCGGCTTTCAAGTCTGACTCAAAAAGAACGTCAAGAAGTGCGGGGGATTCTTTCTCGTCTTAAAGGCGGGGGCGTGAGCCGTTATGAACTGCATCAGGCCCTGCTTGATTTACGTCATCAATACGTCATTAGTGAAAACGATTTGCGTCAGGTGGAAAAAGCGGTTTTTGAGGAATAAGGCAGGCCATATGACTAAAATTTTTTCTTTTGGGACCGGGCTCGGAGTTTTTACGGCCACGCTTGGTCTGACGCTCTTGGGCGCGGCGCGGGTTTTGCGGCACACCTCGGTCTATCAGCCTTCAGATTCGGTGGATTTTTGGTGGCTGCTTTTTCTTTTTTTGCTGGCCACTAGCTTGCTGCTGCTTTTTTTACGACTGGTCAGGGGCCGTCTGCTTTTTACCCTCTTTTTTTCCTTAGCTATGTTTGCCGGGGTCTGGTTTGCCGCGGATATTTTTTTGCCCAATTCCTGGGCAGTCATCTTTGCCGCTGGACTGCTCTTTGTTCGTTATCTGTTTCCGCGCGTCATCATTCAGAATCTGTTGGTGATCATTGGTTTGGCTGGGGTGGCCATTAGCTTGGGATTGTCTGTTTCCTGGCAGGCCTGGATGATGATCTCCGCGCTTTTGGCGGTTTATGATATTCTGGCTGTTTATGGCACTGGTCACATGATTACGATTATGAAAGGCCTCTTGGCGCGCGGGGTGATTTTTGCCGCCATCTTGCCCGAGGCGCGGCACGGAACCTTTGAACGATTGGATCGGGTTCGCCCGGGCGAGGGG
>CAZHKL010000031.1:0-7732 GCA_964532695.1 uncultured Gammaproteobacteria bacterium
CACCCCAAAAGCGTGGCGGATTGTTTTTTCAATGGTCCCGACCGGGTCGGAACTTTTTATTTTTTGATCCAAGAAACGCCTAAGAGAAAAAGCATTGTTGAAGTAAAGGCTGAAACAAGACAATAAAGACAAATTGCTCCCAAGACAAAGATTTGGAGATATAAGAACCAAAGAGAAGCCAGAAAACCAATCGGGGTCAGTCGGGCCAGAAAAGAGAGAATTGGCGCTTTTTTTGTGTCAAAAAAAGCAATGACCAAGAGAAAAATCAGGAGATAATAGGCGGCGCCAAGCAAGGCGACGGGCACATCCCAAAGAGCGGCATAGGGGCTAGTCGTGACCTTTTCGCAGCCCTCAAAAATAGAACAAGTGATCGGTGTTCCGAGATAATATTTGATGGTCAGATAAGCGGCATCGAGAAAACCAGCAAAACTAAAGAGGAGAAAACCCCAGACCAGCCATTTAGGGATTGGTCTCGAGGGCCCGGAGGAGGAGATTGCGGAATTCGTCATAACTTCTAGGATTGGGAATTTTTTGGCCATTGAGAAAAAAAGTTGGCGTGGCATTCACCCCCGACCGCTGGCCATTTTGAAAATCATTTTCAACTTTTTCTTTTATTTCTTTTGTCTCAAGGTCGTTTTTAAATCGTCCAAGATCCAGTTCCAGGGTTTGGGCGAAAAAGAGAAAATTTTCTTTGGCCTGGCTTTGATTGGACCAGGTCGCCTGATTCTCAAAAAGCAAGTCGTGCATTTCCCAGAATTTTTCTTGCCGGCCGGCGGCCTCGGCGGCCCGAGCCGCCAGTTCAGCTTGGGGATGGATTTGCTTCAGGGGAAAATGGCGATAGACAAATTGGATTTTTCCGGAAAACTCCTGATTGATTCTTTTGACCAGGGGGAAATATAAACCGCAGGCCGGACATTGAAAATCGCTGTATTCAAATAAAACCACCTTGGCTTCAGAAGGGCCGAGAATCCAATCAGCCGGGGAAATCGAATTGAGGAATGATTGATTTGGGCTGGGCGAGGAATTGGTTTCGGCGCTAAGTTTGATCAGTCCAAAAATGGCGCTGATAATCACCAGTCCGGTGAAAGACCAAAGGGTCAATCGTTTTAATTTTTGATGTCTTGACTGGTTGGGCGCGGATTGTTGTTCAAACATAAATTGAATCCCAGAAACCCAGGCTCGGGGTAACGGGAATTGAACCCGTTGTTTCACCCACCCCAAGGGTGCGTGTTACCGATACACTATACCCCGAGTCTGGATTGGCCGCATATTAAAAAGGACCTCATGATCAGCTGGCAAGATTTTGGCTTAGACCCAAGTGGGCCATCCGTTTCCAAGCGGTGCGAGCCGTCGGAGGATCCGTTCCGTTAGGCACGACACTGTCGAAACAAAGCCGCATGGACTCGCAAGGGCGCGCCAAGGCGCGTCCTGATTTAGAGTCCCAATTTGACTAGTTGTCCCAAAACTTGTCCCGCTTCCATGAAGTCCATCTTTATCGTATCATTCTTTGGCAGGGTGTCAAGATTAATTTACACTTTTGGCGGCTCGCGGAAATGGATTTTTTTGTGGTATACTTAGACGGCCTGATCTCGGGCCATGGTTTTTAAACAGCGGGTGCAGATTCTCAAGCGGCCTCCGGCGACGCGTCGCCATTGGAGATTGATCAACTGGCGGCGAATAGTTTTAATGTTAGAATGACTGCGGCTGGCGGCTCGTAATGACCCCCGACCGCATTGTTCACATTTTTTGCTCATAAAATTTTGACGAGAATTCTATATTATGCCTTTTGATTTTATCGCTGATCGCCCCTTGATGTCAATTGTTTGGGTGTTGGCCATTTTGATTGCCCTGGCCATCCATGAGTTTTCTCATGCCCTGGTCGGCACTTATCTTGGCGATCCAACCGCGCGCGAAGCCGGACGTTTGACCCTGAACCCCTTTGCTCATGTTGATTTTTTGGGATTTTTGATGCTGCTTTTTGTGGGTTTTGGCTGGGGCAAGCCCGTGCCGGTCAATCCTTATAATTTGCGTTTTCCGCGTTGGGGCACGACCCTCGTGGCCTTGGCTGGACCCTTTTCCAATTTTATTTCTTTGGCAGTTTTTGGCGTGATTTTAAAAATAGTGACGACGGTCGGAGGTTTGCCCCTTGATAATTTACTCGTGCAGTTTTTGGGTTTGCTGGTAGTTATCAATTTAGTGCTTTTGCTTTTTAATGTCTTGCCCATTCCGCCGCTGGATGGTTCCAAGGTTCTTTTGGCCTTGCTGGATAGGCCGCGTTACGATCGGCTGCGGTTTTTGCTCGAGACGCGCGGGCCGCTGCTGCTTTTAGGACTGGTGGTTTTGGATACTCTTTTTGGTTTTAATATTTTTGGCCGGCTTTTTGGGGGAATCATTAAGGCGGTCTATCGATTGTTTTAACCGTCCTCTTGATTTGACATTTGTTCGTCTTCCTTTATACTAAAGCACGCTTATGCCGACGATTCATCAATTAATTAAATATGGGCGCAAAACAGGGCGGCGCAAATCCAGGGCTCCAGCCTTGCAATTTGCTTTGGATACCCTGCATCGCCGGCGAACGGATCTGCCCCGCGGTTCGGCTTTTAAACGTGGGGTCTGTGTTCAGGTGCGCACCATGACTCCAAAAAAACCAAATTCAGCTTTGCGCAAAATTGCTCGCGTGCGTCTTTCCAATGGAATGGAGGTGACAGCCTATATTCCCGGCGAGGGTCATAATCTTCAAGAACACTCAATCGTGCTTTTGCGCGGCGGTCGGGTTAAGGATTTGCCAGGGGTGCGTTATCATATTGTGCGCGGCGTTTATGACACGCAGGGTGTTGAGGCTCGCCGCCGCGGCCGATCGCTCTATGGCAGTAAGAAGCCTAAATAATTATGCGCGGGAAAAAAGCGCCCCGACGGGCGCTTCAACCAGATCAGAAATACAATTCTCCGCTGGTCACCAAGCTGATTAATTATTGTTTGCGGAAAGGCAAAAGGTTCACGGCTGAAAATTTGGTCTATCAGGCTTTTACTTTGGTCGAAGAACAGACCAAACAGAATCCCTTGGAAGTTTTTGAGGCGGCTCTTAAAAATATTTCACCCAGTCTTGAGGTGCGGTCACGTCGAGTTGGCGGCGCTAATTATCAAGTGCCAATTCCCGTTCGCCTTGAACGTCGTCTTTCCCTGTCTTTGCGTTGGTTGATTGGGGCGGCTAAAAGTAAAAAAGGCAGACCAATGTCGCATCGTCTGGCAATGGAAATTGTCGCCGCGGCCTCGGGCGAGGGTGAAGCGGTCAAAAAGAAACAAGATGTTCAGCGCATGGCCGAGGCCAATCGCGCCTTTGCCCATTTTGCTAGATTTTAATTTTCATGCCCCGAGAATATCCCTTGGAAAAGACCAGAAATATCGGCATAATTGCTCACATCGATGCTGGCAAGACCACGGTTAGTGAGCGTATTTTGTTTTACACGGGCAAAAAGCACAAGATCGGAGAAGTTCACGAGGGCGAGGCCACGATGGATTGGATGGAGCAGGAGCGGGAACGGGGTATCACCATTACCGCGGCGGCCACGACTTGCTTTTGGCAGGGTCATCGGATCAATTTGATTGATACGCCCGGACATATTGATTTTACGGTGGAGGTCAAACGTTCTTTGCGAGTGCTGGACGGAGCGGTTGTGATTTTTGACGGCGTGGCTGGCGTGGAACCGCAGTCAGAGACTAATTGGCGTTATGCCGATGAGTATCGCGTTCCGCGGATTTGCTTTATCAATAAACTGGATCGAACCGGCGCGGATTTTTACGCTGATGTCGCGGCGATCAATGAACGTCTTTCCAGTCAGGCCATCCCCATTCAGCTGCCGATTGGCGCTGAATCAAACTTTGTTGGTTTGATTGATCTTTTGACGATGAAGGCCGAGATTTACAAAGATGATTTGGGTAAGGAAATTGAGGAGACCGAGGTGCCGGCTGATCTTCTTGACCAGGCGCGGGAATATCGGGCGCGATTGATTGAAGCGATCGCGGCCAATGATGAGATTTTGATGGAGAAGTATTTGGCCGGCGAAGAGATTCCGCTGGCAGAATTAAAACGAGTGCTGCGTCAAGCCACGGTCAATTTTGAATTGATTCCCATTCTCTGCGGTTCAGCCCTGAAGAACAAGGGGGTGCAGTTTATGTTGGACGCGGTCAATGATTATCTGCCTTCGCCGCTCGATCGTCCGCCAGTTGAAGGTTTTGATCCTCAAGCCCCTGATCAAAAAATTATGCGCCGCCCCAGTGATGATGAACCATTTACGGCTTTGGCTTTTAAAGTGGCGGCTGATCCCTTTGTGGGCAAGCTTTGTTTTTTCCGGGTCTACGCCGGACAGTTGACCGCTGGTTCTTATGTTTTGAATTCCACGACCGGAGAAAAAGAACGGATCGGTCGCCTGGTTCGGCTTCATGCTAATCATCGCGAGGATGTCAAAGAGGTTTATGCCGGGGAGATTGCCGCGGCTGTTGGTCTCAAGGCCACCTCGACTGGGCAGACGCTCTGCGATCCGGAACATCCCATTGTTCTGGAGACGATTAAATTTCCTGAACCAGTTATTTCCGTGGCCATTGAACCCAAAACCAAGGTTGATCAGGAAAAGATGGGTCTGGCCCTGGCCAAACTAGCCGAAGAGGATCCGACTTTTCGGGTGCGCACTGATGAGGAAACTCTCCAAATGATTATCTCGGGGATGGGTGAACTTCATTTGGAAATTATTGTTGATCGTCTGCGCCGCGAGTTCAAGGTTGAAGCCAATGTCGGCAAACCGCAAGTGGCTTACAAGGAAACCGTGCGCTCCTTGGCCGAGGGTGAAGGCAAGTATATTCGGCAAACAGGCGGCCGCGGTCAGTACGGACACTGCTTTTTGCGGGTTGAACCCCTGCCCCGCGGTTCCAAGTTTGAATTTGTGGACGAGGTTAAGGGCGGGGCAATTCCTCGGGAATATATTCCGGCCATCCAAAAAGGCGTTCGGGAAGCCACTGAACGCGGGGTGCTGGCTGGTTATCCAGTGATTGATATCCGGGCCACGGTTTTTGACGGCACTTATCATGAGGTTGACTCTTCAGAGATTGCCTTTAAAATCGCCGGATCAATGGCCTTTCAAGCCGCCGCCAAGAAAGGCGGGCTGGTTTTGCTGGAACCAGTGATGAGGGTGGAGGTGATCACACCCGAGCAATTTATGGGCGAGGTGATCGGCGATTTAGTGGCCCGCCGCGGTCAGATCAAAGAAATGCGCGAACGGATAGGGGTGAAGGTGATTGAAGCTGAAGTGCCTCTGGCCACGATGTTTGGTTATTCCACGGATTTACGTTCCTTGTCTCAAGGTCGGGCTTCTTATAATATGGAATTTTCTCGTTATGCCGAGACGCCCAACTCGGTGGCCGGAGAGATTATTGAAGGAAAAAGAAAATAGATTATGACCCCCTTGCTCAAAAAAATTATGTCCCTAGCTCGGAAAACCGGTGATCGATGCATTTTGATTGACGAGACCGGGGATCAGGCCTTTGTCCTCTTGGATCTTGAGGATTATGAAAAGCTGGTTTCGGAACCATTGGCCAGATTGGAAAAGCAGAGCTTGACAGCTCAAATTAGCCAAGATAAGATAAAGCCTGAAATTGCGAAAACCAATCCCGAGCCGCTGTTGGGGAATTTACCGGAAGACCGTGATTTTTTTTCTGAAACAAGCGAAAAAGAGATGCTGGGCCCGGGTCGTTTTTATCTTGAACCGTTAGAATAGGTTGGCTGAACTTTATTTTATCCTCAATTTATTAACAAAGTTTTAAAGCTAAAATATGGCTGAAGTCAAAAAATTTGAGCGAACTAAACCACATATTAATGTTGGGACAATTGGTCATGTTGATCATGGTAAAACCACTCTGACCGCGGCAATTCTTAAGATTCTGCGCCAGAAGGGTCTGCAAGCCCAAGACAAGGGCGTGGATGATTTGGATAAGGCGCCTGAATCCAAGGCTCGCGGCATTACTATTGCCACGGCCCATTGCGAGTATGAATCAGAAAAACGTCACTACGCGCATGTGGATTGTCCTGGTCACGCCGATTACATCAAGAACATGATCACGGGCGCGGCTCAAATGGATGGAGCGATTTTAGTGGTTTCCGCGGCTGATGGTCCAATGCCCCAGACGCGCGAACATATTCTTCTGGCTCGCCAAGTCGGCGTGCCGGCGATTGTTGTTTTCTTAAACAAGGTTGATCAGGTTGATGATCCAGAATTGATTGATTTGGTTGAGGCTGAAGTGCGCGATCTCTTGAAAAAATACGAATTTCCTGGAGAGACAACGCCAATTATTCGTGGTTCAGCCCTCCGCGCGCTGGAAAATCCAACGGACGAGGCGGCGATCAAACCCGTCTTGGATCTGGTGCGGGCTCTCGATGAATTTATTCCTGAACCAGTGCGGGAGATTGATCGGCCATATCTGATGCCGATTGAAGATGTTTTTTCCATTGAGGGTCGGGGGACAGTGGTCACTGGCCGAATTGAGCGCGGGATGGTTAAATTGAACGAGGAGGTGGAGATTGTCGGTATTCGAGAGACCAGAAAGACCGTGGTCACCGGCATTGAGATGTTTAATAAACAGTTGGATGAGGGCCGGGCCGGCGATAACGCGGGTATTCTGTTGCGCGGGACGAAAAAGGATGAGGTCGAGCGGGGCATGGTCTTGGCTAAACCCGGGAGTGTCACTCCCCATACTGAATTTGAGGGCGAGGTCTATGCCTTGGCCAAAGAAGAGGGTGGCCGCCACAAGCCGTTTTTCAAGGGTTACAAACCGCAGTTCTACATTCGCACCACTGATGTGACCGGCGAGGTTGAATTGCCAGCCGGGGTGGAAATGGTGATGCCTGGCGACACAATTAATCTGAAGGTCAAACTGATCACGCCCGTGGCCTTGGAAGAAAAGCAGCGGTTTGCCATTCGAGAGGGCGGTAAGACGGTTGGGGCCGGGGTGGTAACTAAAGTTATTAAGTAAGCAAGGGGGGCGCGACCCGCCCCCTTTCCGATTCAAGATGTTCTTTTGGCGCCATGGCGACTAGTTCTTCGAAAAAAGTCAAATCAACCCCAGAGGAAGAAGCCCGTCAGCGGATTCGTATTAAAATTCGCGCTTACGATCATTCAATTATTGATCAATCAGCGCGGACCATCATTGAAACGGCTCTCCGGACTGGGGCCGCGGTTTTAGGACCGATTCCCTTGCCGACGGAAAAACGGCGGTACACGGTCAATCGTTCCACTTTTGTCCATAAGGATTCGCGCGAACAGTATGAGATGCGCACCCATAAACGTCTGATTGACATTTTGGATCCCACACCCAAAACCATTGATGCCTTGATGAGTTTATCCCTGCCCGCGGGCGTGGACGTGGAAATTAAAATGTGATCCCTGAAGAAAGATCCTTGGGAAAACCTTCAGGCGTTCACCCTTAAGATAGAAGAGGGAGTATTGACAAAGAGCCGAAGATAAAAATTGCCTCCCGGTAATGTCAGAGGCTAGAAATTAGGGCAAAGGGAGAGCCTTGATTTCTGGCCTTTTGGTTTAAAGACTGCAATGAAGTTTATTTTGGCGGAAAAATTAGAAATGTCCCAACGTTTTCGCGAGAATGGCGAAGTGGTGCCGGTGACTCTTTTGCGCGCCGGCCCCTGCTTTGTCACCCAAGTGAAGACGGAAGAAAAAGACGGCTACCT
>CAZHKL010000032.1:0-7502 GCA_964532695.1 uncultured Gammaproteobacteria bacterium
GTTCTCGCCCCAGCGCTTTGCATCTAGATTTATGGCGTTTTTTTTGAGGATAAGAGGTTTGGCGGTGACCATTGTTTTGGTGGCGCTTTTCGAGTTGGCCAGAGGGTTGGGAATTCTTGTTCCTAATCCGGTCCTGATCGCGGTCTTGGCGCTGGTCTACGCGAGTTTTGCCGGCGGCATCTGGGACGGGGCGGCTAGCGCAATGATTATTTTAGCCTATGCCGCTTTTCGTTTTTTTACGCCCTTGGAGGAGTTTTATTTTTCTTTTTTCAATCGTCCGCAAGAGACCTTGGGAGAAATTTTAGTGGTGACCGCGACCGTGCCGGCCGTGGCAATTTTGGTCAGTCTGCTCAAGTATCGCCTGGAATCATATAGCAAAAGACTTGAAGATATTGATCGGGCTAAAAGCGAAATTATTTCTTTGGTTTCTCATCAGTTGCGGACTCCGCTCTCAACGGTCAAATGGTATGTCGAACTGTTGCTTGAAGAGAACCAGAAGCTTTCGGCTGAACAGCAAACCCAACTGCGGGAGATCAGCCAGAGTAACGAACGGATGATTAAATTGGTTGGAGATCTCTTAAATGTTTCGCGGGTGGAACTAGGCGCTTTTGGTCTGGAAACCGAGCCGACTGATCCTCGAGAGATTATCCAGGCGGTGCTTTCTGAAATACAACCTCAAATCAAGGCTAAGGAATTAGTCGTCCAGATCCATCTTGATGTTGACGAGAAACCGATTTTGCTTGACCGCCGCGCTTTTCATATTATTTTAGAGAATCTGCTTTCCAATGCCGTGCATTATACCCCTCGAGAAGGAAGGATTGATCTGACCTTGGAATTGACTAATCGAGCCTTGATCTTGACGGTTAGGGACACGGGTTGCGGCATCCCGCTCGCTGAACAGGGCAAGATTTTTGATAAGCTTTTTCGCGGCCGCAATGCCCGTCAGCAGGTTCCCGATGGCAATGGTTTAGGACTCTATGTTGTCAAATCAATTTTAGACAAACTCGGCGGCCGGATTTCTTTTGAATCAAAAGAAGGTCAGGGCACGAGTTTTCAAGTTGAGTTGCCCAGAGATTAGTTTTTATTATTCAAGTCTCGCAAACAAAAACCATCTCTCGAGGGATGGTTTTTGTTTTTTAATTAAGGATTTATTGCGCGACGCTAATCGTGGCTCCAACCTCTGCGTTCGGGGCGGAAATAGTAATGCGGTTTGAGGTTGCATCGCGGACAATGTTATACCCTGTGTTGTAGGTGGTGCAGCTTGAATAACTGCCGCTTGAGGGATCAAAGGGCATTGAGGACAAATAGGTGGGAACGAGACAAGAGCAGATGTTATAGCCAGTCGGCGACATCGCGGTGGCCGTGATTGGGATCGCGCCGGCGGCGCAAGTAAAGGCGCCATTATTATCCGTGGTGTTGGCTGAAACCGCGTTTAAGATCGCGTTCAGATGGCTCCAGCGCTGGGAGTTGCGGGCTTGCGAAAACTGCCGGGCCGGGTTTAAGCCAATGATAACCGCGGCCGCCAGAATGGCGATGATCGCGATGACAATGAGCAACTCAACGAGGGTAAAACCCTTGGATGATTTAGGCATATAGTTAAGTAAGAATTAAGTTTTATCCACAGACTATTATACCAAAATGATATAATAAGTCTATGTTATTTGGAGGCAAAAAGAAAAAAGCCGCGGTGAGAATTGATCTTGATTTTTTTGAGGAGATGTTTCGACGCGTTTGGGCTAGGGCCGTCTCGGTTTTGGGCGTGACCAACACTCGATCAATTTTTGAACATGCCTTAGTCGAGGCCGCCCGGCATTATCCCTTATTGTTTGAGGTTCGGGTTTGTGATTTCGGAGTGAGACTCGGGTCACTTAAGAAAGTTTTGCCCCGCGGCGAAAAGCCAGAAAATCTTGAAGAAGCGCTTTGGGCCTTTCTCAAAATTTTCCATTGTCTTCTCTCTGAACTTTCTGGAGAAACGATGAGTCAAGAGATCGTCGCGGCGTTTGAGAAACATAGTCATCGAAAAGAGTCCGGTCAGATCTCCGCGTTTTTGAGGTAGAGTTTTAAAAAGACAAAACCGTCTGCCAAGAAGAAATTATAATCGGAGAGCGAGAAGAAAGAGTGACTCGGATCCGGCTGGTCTCATTGCCGGCTTGGGCCTCGATTTCAATCGTCCAAGTGTCGCTGCCGGAAATGAGGGGGCGGATTAGACAAGATGAGTTATTGAGATTGATTGTTTCATTGCCCGCATAGCTTGGGTTGGTGCCCAAGCGATAGAAGGCTTCTTCAAGACAAGCGGCGGTTAGAGCTTCGGCTCTTTTTTTATTAATTAAGGTCGTAAGGGTGCTGGTTTCCTGAAGAAAACCGCGACTGCCAACGACGGCAAAACCAATCAGAATGGCGGTTAAGATCAGAACAGAAATCAACAGCGCGGCCCCCCTTTCGCCCTTTTTCACGATCGTGAAAATTTTTTTCCGATCGTGAAAATTTTTTTCCGATCGTGAAAAGGTTGGATGGCTGAAGAGGATGGACATATGATTTATGATTAGCGATGGAGAGAGGCCGTGGTTTCCAGGGTGAGGGAGGTCTGGTTTTGACCAGCAGCGCCGCGAAGTTGGCCAGTCATTTGAATGCGGATTGAAGCCGGGTTACTGATCAGTCGAGTAAAGATGAGAGAAGTGATTTCAATTTGTGAGCCAGTGAGAGCGAGGGGAGGACTACCCGCTTCGCTTATGGTGACGGTGCCGCTGGTTAAGGTGAAGGTGGTTGGATTTTGAGCGGGCTGCGGCAAGGTCAAAGTTAAGGTGTTGTCCAAACCAGAGAGCGGAGAAGTGATGTTGCTTGACATTTCCACACGGGTCACCAGACGATGGAGAGTAAAGCGCATTCCTTCTTCCAGGATTAAGGCCGCTTGATTTTTACTACGCGCCGCGAGCAGGGTGTTCATCATCAAGACCACCGTGCCTAAAATCAAACCAACTAGGGCCGTATAGATGATCGTCTCAATCAAGGTAAAACCATTTTTCATAATTTATTGGGCGGTGATGATTCGCAGGGCGTCATTCGAGCGAATGGCAACATAAACTATATTTCTTTCAAAAGTCAGATCAGTCGCTACTTGGGGAAAATTCAAAAATCCCCAGAGTTCGATCGAGGCTGGATTGTCCACTCGGTAAATTTGAAATTCACGATTAGGGTTGGTTGTGGCGAGAAAGGTTAAATAATCAACTGTTTGTACCGCATTTACAGTGTGGGGAATGTCAATCGAACCCAAATTAGTTGGGTTGGTTGGGTTCGTTGTATTGATAATATGAAATTCGTGATGGTCAGTATGGTCGCCACCCACATCGCGGCCGAGATAGGTTCGGCCCGTATCTTGGTCTACGTCTAACCCCTGGGTGTCCTCACTGCCACCCGGCGCGTCAAAGCGACCCACTGGGATTGGACTAGCTGAAACATCAAGGATGATAAGTTCTCGATCATCGCGTTCCGTGCCTAAAAAAGCCAAATTGTTGCGAACGACAATATCCAAGATATCGCTGTCTACTTCATAGGCGCCAAGTTGTCGCGGTGAGATTGGGTTGGTGGCGTCAATAATCTGGAATTCTCGACCGCTGTTGCGATCAAGACCGAGATAAACAATGTTGCCACTCGCAGTCACTGACCAAGCTTCAGAATCATTGCCAATCCCGCTGGGTGTAAATGAAGAAATAAGGCGGGGGCTCGCTGGGTTGGAAATATCCACGATTTGAAGTTGGTTCCGATCATCATCTTGATTAGCTAGATAGGCATAATTGCCAGAGATAGCCACATCATTTGTTCCTGGTCCAGTATTAAGACTGCCAATGATAACTGGATTCGTGCTATTGGTGGTGTCAACCACAAAAAAATCAGGCCGACTACTGGTCGAGGCGCTGGCCGCAAGATAGACGATCCGGTTCCGGACCGCAATCCCATTGGCTTGGACGCCTGGTCCCAAATCAACTGAACCCAAGGTGATGGGATTTTGCCAATCACCCCAAAGTTCGGCTTGACCCAAGGTCCGCCAATCTTTGAGTCTAGTCTGAAGACTGACTGATCGGCTTGGACCAGTTGACGGCTGCCAACTAACCGTCGAGGTCACTTCCTTGGTTTGGGCATCAAGATCACTAATGTTGATGACCCGGGTCAGACCATAACTGATGTCCGAACCGCTTTGGAATTCCCAGGTATTATTCACCAGGTTGAGACCGTGATTACCGGTCGTGAGGGCGAGCCAATCCGAGTTTCTGATGAGACGCACAGCTTCAAGTCCCTCGTGGGCGCGGTTTGCGACGCGCAGAGTATTCTGATCGCGATTAATAATGATTGATTGGTTGACCACGAGGAGCAGGGCAGCGGTGGCGCCGACCGCAAAAATCCCCAGTGCTAAAATGACCTCAAGCAGAGATTGGCCGCGCATATTATTGAACCGAAATTGCTCCGGCCGCGTTGACCGAAATCAGGTTAGAGCGCGTTCCATCAGTTAGAGTAAGATTGATTGGACTGGTGGGGGCGCCTTCAGGCGAGGTGAAATTTATTTCCGAAGCGCCGCTCAAGGTGAGAGAAGTAGAAAAATTGGTGATGAAGTCAAAAGCTGGATTGCGGCTTGAAAAATTCGTCCCGCGGAAACGGATGATTTGGTGAGGAAAAAAAGCTACGCCCCAAGAAAAGTCGTCTCGCCCCAGATAGGCATCAGCTTGAGCTCGACTAATTTCGCTTCTGGTTAGATCGCGGGCTCGGTCAAGTTCTTGACGACTGATGGTTTGGTTGGTGCCAAAAATAGTGCTGGTGATCAAGACCGCAGCGCCCAACCCCAGAACCACTAAAAATTCCATCAGGGTGAAGCCCCTAAACATATGATCAGTAATGTCTCGCCATTACTTTGTTACCGATTGAGTCAGTTGATAAATTGGTGAGATGATAGACATGGCGATCAGACCAACCAAGAGACCAACAATGATGAGGACAACTGGTTCAATCAGCGAGGAAAGATTACGCACATCATTATCCATTTCAGTTTCAGTGAAGGTCGCCAAGGCCAAAAGACTTTCTGAAAGTTTACCCGTGCGCTCACCCACCTGGACGAGACTGATGGAGGTTTGGTTGAAAAATCGCCGTCGTCGGTTCAGTTCAGTGGCCAGGGCCTCGCCTCGTTCCACAGCCTTGGCCGCGCGGTAAATTTCTTTTTGATAAACGAGATTGGATAATGATTCAGCGGTAATCTCCAAGGCCGGCACTACTTTGACGCCGGACTCAAGCAGGGTACCGAGGATTCGGGCAAATTGCGTCAGTTGAATCTGACGAACCAAGGCGCCAAAGACAGGCAGACTGATGAGCAGGCGATGGATCACTAAGCGAATTGACTTTATTCGCCAAAGAGCGACTGAACCAATTAGCAAAAGAATGAGACCACTGCTTAGTCCGAGCCAGTATTTTCTCACTAGATCAGTAAAAGCTAGCAGCCAGCGGGTGGTGACTGGCAATTCTGAACCCAGGGAGATAAAAAGCGGCACTAGTTTGGGTAAAAGAAAAAAAGATAAATAGGCGCCAATACCCAGGGCGCCGACAAAAACAATAATTGGATAAATCAGAGCGGATCGCACCTTGCCTTTTAATTCGCGAGCCTTTTCGAGTTGAAGAGAAAGATATTCCAGGGAACCGGCCAGGGTGCCCGAGGTTTCGCCGACGGCGATCACATTGGCAAAAAAGGGATCAAAGACGCGAGGAAATTTAGCCAGACAGAAAGCCAGCACTTGTCCGCCCTCGAGATCAACCACACAGGTGCGCAAAAGATAGTGGAGCGAGGGAGTGGCGGCCTGTTCCTCGAGGGCGACGAGAGCCTCGCGTAAGGGGATGCCCGCCTTAATCATCACGGCCAGATGTTTGGCTAAAAAAATTTTGTCTTTAGCGGTGACAGAAAAAAGGAGTGGTTTTTTGGCTAGCCATTTGGCGGTGAGGGTGTTGGTTTTAGGTTTTTTTAATTCAGTTTTGAGAGCCATGTTAGTCGTGGATGACGCGCAGGATTTCGGTCAGGGAAGTCAGGCCAGTGACGGCTTTGTTAAATCCATCCTCAAGCATGGTGGTCATCCCTTCAGTCCGGGCCGCGGTGCGGATTTCATTAGCATTGGCTTGACGCATAATGAGTTTACGGATAGCCTCAGTTACTTCTAGGACTTCATAAATACCGACCCGCTTAGTATAGCCCGTGTCATTACATTCGCGACAGCCCTCGGCTCGCCAGAATTCTTTTTGTTGTTTTAAGAGATTTTCGGAAATGACTGCGGCGAGCGAGACTCGCTCTTCAGTTGAAATCGTATATTTGACGCGGCAAAGCTCGCAAAGGCGACGGACGAGTCTTTGGCCAATTGCCACGTTGACGGTTGAGGCAATGAGAAAGGGTTGAACACCCATGTCGAGCAGGCGGGGCAGGGTCGTGGCTGCATCATTGGTATGCAGAGTGGAAAGAAGGAGGTGGCCAGTCAGCGCGGCATTCACGGCAATGCCCGCGGTTTCCTGATCGCGGATTTCACCAACCATGATAATATTGGGGTCCTGACGAACAATCGCGCGCAAACCTGAAGCAAAGGTGAGATTGGTTTGGGGATTGATTTGAATTTGAGTAATCCCGCTCACAGCGTATTCAATTGGATCTTCAATCGTGACAATGGAGACCTCGCGTGAGTTTAAAAGTCGTATGATGGAATAGAGGGTCGTGGTTTTGCCCGAACCCGTCGGGCCAGTCGCTAAAATCATGCCGTAGGGCTTGCGAATGTAGCGATGTAGTTTTTTAAGATCGTCTCCCGAGAGGCCAAGTTCGCCTAGTCCCAGGGCCCGGGCCGCACCAACCAGGAGCCGGAGAACCACATTTTCCTCATGATGGGTGGGTACGATCGAGACGCGCAAATCAATATCCGTTGAGTTTTCTTGAACCCGAAAACGGCCGTCTTGGGCCATAAAATGCTCGTCTGTGCGCAAGCCGGCCAAAACCTTGATCCGAGTGATGATCAAGGGTTGGAGTTCTTTTTTGAGTTTGATGATATCGTGGAGAAGGCCATCAATGCGAAAGCGGATGATGACTGAATCAGGTTGAGGATCAATATGAATATCCGAGGCTTCTGATTCAAAGGCCTTGCGGATGAGGAGATTGACTAGTTCAGTAACCGTGCTTGATTTTTCTAATTCTTCAAGACCACGGATTAATCTTAAGGTCCGGGTTTGGGCCAAGCTTTGGCTAAGCAGTGCGCTAAACTCTGGCTCTGTTTTCTTTTCCTCCTTTTTGGTTTTGCGGCCAGTGATTTGTTCATTTTTAACCTCCTTCTTGGCCATACCTTTGCATTATACCACAATCCCCACCGCCGAGCGGTGACGAGCCTATTCCACCGCTCGGCGGTGGGGGATTTACTTTACAGACTATGGATTTTAGGGTACTTTAGAGATAATGAACAAGATTTTGGTTTTCTTTTTATTCTGGCCCAGTTTAGTCT
>CAZHKL010000033.1:0-7487 GCA_964532695.1 uncultured Gammaproteobacteria bacterium
AGACTATCGAAAACAGTTTGCGCTTCGAGCTGGGGAAAAGGATCAGCTGCGCGCTCGTTTTTTGGCGCGGCTTGAGGCTTATCGGAATAATCATCCGCTGGCGGTTCGTTCTCAAAATTCCTGGACCATGTTCGTCCGGACTTTTTTGGAGGCGCCGCGGTTGCTGAATCTGGTTCCGTCCGGGCGGCGGGTTAGTGTTTTTTTGGTCTTGGTGATTTTAATTTTTAGCGGTTTTTCCAGTCTTTCCGCTTTTGCCAATCTTTTGCCCGGACATCCCTTTTATGGTTTGAAACGAGCCGCGGAAAAAGCGCAATTAGTTTTAGCCATTGATCGGGGCGCCAAGGCGCGCTTCCGGCTTGATTTTGCCGGACGTCGTCTTGAAGAAGCGACTCAAATCGTGGAAAACAAAAAATTTCTAAAGGTTGATCAGCTTAAGGAGACAGTCAATGATTTTAAGATTGAGCTGGACACGGCCAAGGCTGATCTTGAATCATTATCTCCGGGCAAAAACAAAGAGGCCGTGGAGACGGCCAAATATCTTGATCGCAAAGCAGTTGATTATGATCGTCGTCTGAAAAGAGCGGTGCGTCAGGCCGCTCTTCAATTGCCTGTTGAGGTCAAATCAGCCGCTGAATCAGCTCAAGAAGTGAGTATGGCCGCGGTCAAGGTCTTGATTAGAGAACGGGACGGCGAGGTCAGTCAGGCTGACCTGGAGCGTCGGGTTCGGGAAAAAATTAGAAGTCTGGAAGAGACGATTCAGCTTTTAGCCCTGCGGCTTTCTGATTTGTCTCGGCCGTCAGAATCAGAGATTCAGACCTGGGGCGCGCCAAGCTATGGAGCGGTGTTGATTGATTTGGAAAAGGCTCGTCAGGAGTTGGCCGAGGCTAAGAATTTTTTCTCGCGCGGCGGTTTTGAGGCGGCCCTGACTCATTATCGGGTTGGGATTGGCTTGACTAATAATTTAGAATGGGCCATTAGTCTCTATGAGACTAGGGAATGAAGCGGGTTCGCGGTTCTTCTGGCGAAGTTCAGAAGAGCCGCGAGTCCGGTTTTTCTGGACTCATTTTGTTAAAAAAGTAGCTGGCTCAAAGGTCGAGACTGGAAAATCAGTCGTCACTACTTAATTACAAATATCTTATCTTCAACATTCAAGATCTAAATTATGACACATGCTTTAAGAATGGGACGACGGGTTTTGACCATGGGAGTGGTGGGCGCGACGATTGTTTGGTCAATCGGGCTCGCGACTCTTGTTTCGCCGCTTAGCGGTGAGGCTGCGGCAGCTGGTGACCTGATCAAGGGTTCACTGCCAGCGGTCTACTATAATGGCGGCGATGGCAAACGTTACGTTTTCCCTAACGAAAAAACCTTTAAGACGTGGTATGCCGATTTCTCGAGCGTTAAGAGTCTTTCTGACGCCGAGATCGCCGCCATTCCGATTGGCGGCAATGTGGTTTACCGCGGCGGCACACGCCTAGTGAAAATTCAATCGGATCCCAAGGTGTATGCCGTTGAACCAAGCGGCAAGCTGCGCTGGGTTGAGTCTGAAGCTGTTGCTTCGGCTCTTTATGGTTCGGGTTGGGCCACTCGAGTGGATGATGTGCCTGATGTCTTTTTCTCTGATTACACCCCAAGCGCTTCCCTTTCCTCGGCCGCGGCTTATCCAGCTGGTTCGCTTCTCAAGAACACTGGTTCGGCTGATACCTACCTGATTAATGCCGGTGGCAAAAAGCAAAAGCTTGATGCCGCGGGCATGAGCGCTAATCGCTACTGGGACAAGTATGTGATTGAGACCAGTCAGAATCTATCGGTTTATGCTGATGGTTCGGCTATTACGGGCGCGGATGCCACTCTTTCTGATGCCTCGCAAAAGGGAGGAACAGGAACTGGCGCGACTCCAACGGCCGGCGGTTTGATGGTCTCTCTGGCTTCTGACACCCCAGCTTCAACCACGATTCCTCGCGGCGCGGCTGGCGTGCCAATGTTGGCTTTTGAACTTTCCGCTTCTGGCGGCGCGGCCACAGTCTCGAGCTTGGTGCTTAAGCGCTATGGCGCGGGCGCGCCAGGCGATATCACGGCTGTCTATCTTTATGAAGATGGCTCTCGCTTGACTGATGGTCGTTCAATCACGGCCGCCACCAATGAGGTGACCTTTTCTGGGTTAAACCTCTCGCTTGCTGATGGCGGAAAGAAAAAGCTTTGGGCCAAGGCTGATATTGCCACGACTGCGGGCGCGGCTGTTCATGGTTTTCAAGTGGCCGCGGCGACTAAGGTCGGAGCGGGCGGAAGCACAGTCAATGGTTCTTTCCCGGTTTCCGGCAATCAAATGTCAGTGGCTCAAGCCACGGCTGGCACCATTACGATCAGCCGTTCTGGCACCATTGCCAACCCCACGGTTGGTCAGAAAGATGTGGAGATTGGCCGCTTTACCTTGGCTGTGGGCACCGAGGCTGCCACTCTGAAGAATCTGACCTTAACGCTTGAGGGTTCGATTCGCACGAGCGACATCTCGAACTTTACCCTCTGGCAGAGTTCAACCAAACTGGCCACCACAGCAAGTATTACCGGCCGGAATTTGGTGGTCTTTAATCTTGATTCTGGTTACAGTATGCCTGATGGCACGACTCGTGTTTTCTCGGTTCGGGCTGATCTGACTGGCGATGCGAATCGCACGGTTGGTCTTCGTCTTTCCGAGAGCGCTGATCTCTTGGCCACAGGCACTAACTTTGGTTTTGGTTTGACAGTGACGGCTGGCGGTTATAACGGCGGCACAGCTTTGGCCGCGGCCAGCGGCACTTGCGCGGCCACGACTGATGATTGTTCCTTCTCGACCCTTCAAGGCGCCACCCTGACCTTGGCCTTTAATGGCCCGACCGCGAGTAATATTGCGGTCAATAGTCAGGACAAGGTGCTGATGAATTTCTCCATGACCGCTCAACAGCAGGTGACAGTGCGCGATCTGCAGGTCACCATTACTTGTGTGACTGGCGCTGATTGTGACAATGACACCAATGATAATGGCGGTCTGCTGCGTCTGGCCACGGAACAGAATGTCAAGGATGTTAAAGTCGTTAAGGAGGATGGGACTTTGCTCATGGGCCCGCAAGAGTTGGTTCTAACCGGCGCTGATGACGCTCAAACCCTTTCCTACACCGAGGACTTTACCTTGACGGCTGGTCAGACCCTGAACCTTAAGGTGACGGCAGACATTGACAATGATGCCTCGGGCAACAACTCTTATCGAGCAACCATTGTGATGACTTCGCTGCAGACAGCAGTGGATTCTAATAACACCACCTTGGCCGCGAACCAGATTGTGCCCTCGGCAAATATCGCGGGTAATGAAATGACGGTTCGGGCTGCTTCTTTGGCTGTAACATCGTCTCAACCGCCTTCTGATGGTTTGGCTCAAGCCCATGTGCGCGGGTCAAATAATCAGTCCTCGGTTGGTTATTCTTTTGCCGCTGGTTTGGGCGCTGATGTCACTATGACGGCCGTGACTTACACGGTCAGCGTGGACGGCGACATTGCCACGGATCAGAATGACTTTATTGTGGCCACGGAAACTGAAGCTGATGGCGGAGTTAGCGTGGCGGCTCGGGATGTGGTCTTTTCAGCCTCACTCTATGATAGCGACACTGGCGCCCTGCTCTCTGGACCCAAGTCGGTTCAGGCTGGCGCGGCTGGCGCGGTTGTCTTTGACAACTTTGTCTGGACCATTCCCAAGGGCACGACCAAGAAATTGCTTGTTCGCACCAATATCGCCAATTACACAGTCACGAATGAAGCTGATGCCTATGCCTTCCGTATTGCTGATCCTTCCACTGATGTGACAGCGCGCGATGCTGATGGCAATAATATCACTCCGACTCCAACGGCAGCGAACTGCACGGCCGCCACTTGTAACGGCACGGCTGCGGCGCCGACCGTTTATATCCGAGTGACCAACAGCGGCACCTTGGTTTCGGCTCTGGCCGCTAATTCGCCAAAGTCAGATCTCTTGCTGATGGGCGCGGCTGATGTGCCGGTTTCCCGCTTCACCTTTACTTCGGCTGATGAGGCCTTCAAGGTGACAGAACTGACAGTCGGCGAACGGGGAGCGATTAATCATGGCGGCACGGCTGGTGATTATGACAATAACATCACCTCGCTCAAACTCCAGTATCCTAAGCAAGATGGTTCAACAGGCACGGCTTTGGCCTTCTTGAGTGGAGGCGAGGGTGAATTCTCGGGCATTGAATTTTATGTGCCCGCGAATAACAGCGCCACGGTTTCCGTGCTTGCCACCCTGGCTGCCTTCCAAGGCGCGACGAGCGGTGAAAAGCCACAGTTTGACTTTGTCATTGATACGACCAATGATGATCAGTTCCGAGCGGATGGTTTGTCCTCGGGCGCGACTTTGGATGACGATGATCCGACTGGCACCACGGTTCTAGCCACGGCTGGACCAGCTGGTTCGACCAATTCCTTGGCGGCCTTCCGTCATGTGGTTCGTCGCACCCAGCCCACCTTGGCTCTGGCCGCGGGTAGTCCAACCACGGGTGTGCCTGGTCTTTCTGAAGTCTTGCGCTTCACGGTCGCGGCTTCGGCTGGTCAGGCGGTTGTCCTTGATATGATCACCTTTAAGATGACCAGCACGGACAACAATGGCGACAGCGGCGACGCTGGAATTGCTGATGAATGGAATGTTTGTGACAGCACGGCTGATAATGAACCGCAGCAGCAGCTCTCAACCGCGTCCTTTAGTCTCTTTGACGCGGCCGCGCCAACCTTGGCCCTAGAATCGGCTGATACTGACTGGTCTCTGCTCTCGAACACAGGCGCGGCCTGCGCTGATGATGCCGCTCGGGTGAGTTTTGCCCGATTGAATTTGACGACTGAAGAGATCATTGCCGCTGGGACAACCAAGACTTATCAACTCAAGGTTGACACCACAGGCGCGGCAGCAGCCAATGATGATTCTATCCGGTTTGAGATTGTTAATGAGCCGATTGTCAGCACCTTCATTGACTCAACCCGCACCTTTAACGGGGCGGCGACGGTCGCGGCCACGACCCTGACTCTTTCTTCCAGCACTGGGATTGTGGTTGGCGATCTAGTCTGTAATGGCGGCGCGGACACAACCTGCGCAGCGGCTGAAGAGATCATGCTCGTGACTGGCGTGCCGTCAGGCACCACGATCACTGTTTCTCGCGGTGATATAGGTCGGGCGGCGGCGGCTGTCTCGATTGGTCAGAGCGTGCTGCGAATGCCAGCCACCTTGTACTGGGATGATGATGGTTTGGCAGCAGTCACGGCGGCCACGGCTGCCTCGGGTTACCTAGTGGATGGTCTTGATGTTCTTGGAGCAACCATTGTCTATTAAAGACTAATGGCCAAACGGTCTGATGTTTGCTAAAGAAGCGTCAGAGACCTCAAAACCCCGCCTTCTGGGCGGGGTTTTGGTTTTTTCAGTTTTTTTCGGTTGTTAATGGTCAGTTTTGTTTTCTCTTTTTTTCTTCGACCCGATTAATATCTTTTTGTCGTTCGGGGTTTTCTGGCAAGAGCACGCGGTAATGAGAAAGCGCTTCCTCAAAACGGCCTTGTTCTTCATAAAAAATAGCTAAGGCGCCAATAAATTCAGGCAGCTGGCCAAAGCGAGCCACGGCAATTTTTAAGAGGGATTCATAGTCGTCAATTCTTTCCGGGAAAAAATTATTTTTTAAAAAATCAGTGTATTTAACATAAAAGACGGCGATTGGCATGAGATCAATTGCCTTGCGATAGGCGTCTTCCGCCCCGCCCAGATCACCCCTTTCCTCGCGCACCGAGGCCAGGTTTCCCCAGGCCACATAATTCAATGAATTAAGCTCCAGGGCGATTTTCAGGGTCTCTTCAGCGCTGGCTAGGTCGCCTAAAATCGAGCGATAGTTTGCCAGTTCGATCCAGGATTCAAGATCTTCGATCTGTCGATCATTGCCAATCTTGGTCAGGATTTCAGTGATTTTTTCTTGGAGACGTTTTTGGTCCTCGGGTTTGAGATTGCGGTCAATAGCGGTTTTGAATTGCGGGGTTTGATTGGTTTTTGATTTTTGAATTTGACGATACTCAAAAAGTCCGGCCAAGAACAGGATCAGGATGATGATTAAGAAAAAGATTATTTTTTTCATATTTTCATACTATTCTTCCACCGCCCACCGCTCAGCTGTGGCGAGCCTATTCCACCGCTCAGCTGTGGCAAGCCTACTCATTATAACTTTCCGCCTTTTCTCTAGGTCGAAGCCAGGCTTCGACTAACGAGTAATTTTCAATTTACGACTTGAGACGACTTGAGACTGTAGAAAGACGCGATCGGCGCGGGCGCTTGGCCGCGATCCTCGCGACATACCTCGGCCACGTCTCGCCCCCTTTTCACGATCGTGAAAAAATTTTCACGATCGGAAAAAAATTTTCACGATCGGAAAAATTGATTTTGATGGTCAATTTTCTATAATCTCAATTTAAAATTTTTACAATTATATCAGGAATTCGTCTCTCGAGGCAAGTTTTGTTATACTGGGTCCATGTTTGGGTCAAATTACAACTCCCTCCGGCCCCCCTTAAGAAAGGGAGCTTTTCGCTGGTGGTTTTTGGTTTGGTGGTTCATTTTGAGTTGGCCAGCCCAAGCCGTCCTGATTCCCAATGATCCCTATTATGGCGAACAGTGGTACTTGCCCAAAATTGGCGCGCCGATCGCTTGGGAAAAGACCACGGGCAGCCGCGAGGTGATTGTGGCCGTGCTGGATACGGGCGTTGATATTGATCATCCAGATTTAAAAGGGAACATCTGGCGCAATCCTGGCGAGATTGTTGGCGATGGCATTGATAACGATCGTAATGGTTTTGTTGATGATGTTTTTGGCTGGAATTTTGTTGAAGGGAATAATAATCCTCGACCCAGCCTGGAAGGGGATTATTCCCGGGCCGGACTGGTCCACGGCACTTTGGTGGCCGGTCTGATTTCGGCTTTGGGCAATAACAATGAGGGCGTGGCCGGCATTAGTTGGCAGACAAAAATTATGGCCCTGCGGGTGCTGGATAGCGAGGGTCAGGGTTCGGGCAAGCAGGTGATGGCCGGTCTCCGTTATGCCTTGGCGGCCGGGGCTTTGGTCATCAATCTTTCCTTTACCACTTTTGATTTTTTGCCGGAATTAAATCAAATCCTTAAAGAGGCGCGGGAGCGAGGGGTGATCATTGTGGCGGCCGCGGGCAATGATGAGATTAGTGGAGGAGTAGATCTGGATAAAAAACCAATTTACCCGGCTTGTTTTGATGGACCGGCTGGGGAAAATTGGGTTTTGGGAGTGGCGGCTCTTGATCGAGATGATCGGAAGACTCGTTTTTCCAATTATGGTTCTCTTTGCGTGGATTTATCTGCTCCGGGCGAGGGTATTTTTGGCGCGCAATTCGTCAGTCGGGTCTTGCCTGATTTGGGTCCTTACGGCGGGTCTTGGTCAGGAACCTCGATG
>CAZHKL010000034.1:0-7088 GCA_964532695.1 uncultured Gammaproteobacteria bacterium
GTCTTCTGATCGGTTTTTTAGAACAAGGAGCGGTTTGGTTTTGGGGTTCAGGTTGGCGCCACGCGATTACTTTCATTTTGCTTTTTATTTTTCTTTTGATCCGACCGGCAGGGTTGTTTGGTCGCCGCCGTTTGTTTTAGTTATATGTTCGCCTATCTTGTTCACCTGGCCACCTTGGCGACCATCTATACGGCCGCCACCCTGGCCTATGCTATTCCAGTCGGCTATACAGGATTCTTGAATCTGGGACATGTTGGGCTTTTGGCAATCGGTGCTTACCTGGCCGCGGTTTTGACAATTCAAGGCTTTTCTTTTTGGTTGGCGCTGGCCGCGGCCGCTCTGGCGACCGGCTTGGTTGGTTTTCTTTTGGCCCTACCCACTCGCCGAATCAAGGGCGACTACTATGCCCTAATGACCTTGGGTTTTATCTTTGTGATGAACGCCGTGCTTCTCAACTGGTCAGGTTTGACCGGCGGACCTTTTGGTTTGACTGGCTTGCGGCGGCCAACTGAATTTTCTGATCCCTTTGCTTTTTTAATTTTAAGTTTGGTCCTAACCGTGATCCTGGCCGCCTTTGTCCATCGTCTGGTTAGTTCTCCTTTTGGTCGAGCGCTGGAGGCGGTGCGCGATGATGATTTAGTGGCTGAATCCCTGGGAAAACCGGTGGCCCGATTGCGAATTATCGCCTTGACGGTTTCCGCGGTTCTGGTTGGTTTGGTCGGCGCTCTTTTGGCTCATTTTTTACAATTTATTAATCCTTCGGTTTTTTGGTTTGACAACGCGCTTTGGATGCTGGCCAGCCTGGTGATTGGCGGTTTGGCTTCATTTTCCGGCGCCATCCTCGGCCCTCTTCTGCTTTTTGCGCTTTTTGAACCAATTCGTTTTTTACCCCTGCCCCCTGGTCTGATTGGCGCGCTGCGGCTTTTGGTTTTTTCCTTTTTGCTTTTGGCGGTGATCCTGCTTCGGCCCAAGGGTCTTTTGGGTCGGGCGCAACTTGAATGAACGCCCTCCTGGTCAAACAACTTAGCAAAAGTTTTGGCGGCGTCAAGGCGGTGGATGATTGTTCATTGGCCGTGGAGCGGGGCAGGATCACGGCCTTGATTGGTCCGAATGGGGCGGGCAAGACCACGATTTTTAATTTGATTTCTGGTTTTCTCGCGCCTGATCAGGGTCAGATTGTTTTTGAGGGTCAAGATATCACCCGGTTGGCGGTTTGGCAACGGTCGCGACTGGGATTGAGCCGAACCTTTCAGCTTTCGCGGCTTTTTCGCCACCTTTCCATTTTTGATAATCTGCTTTTAGCCGCGCGCGATGATGATGATCATTTTTGGCGCTCCTTGTTTAGACCAACTCCGTCGGCTTCATATCTCGCCCAGATTCAAACGGTTATGGACCTAGTCGGTCTTAAAAAAGAATTAACCACCCTGGTCACTGATCTTTCCTATGGGGAGCAGAAATTATTTGATCTCGGTCGAGCCTTGGTTAATCCCCACACTTTTTTAATGCTTGATGAGCCGGTGGCCGGCGTTAATCCAGTGATTCGTGAACAGCTTTTGGGGCTTTGGCAAAAATTGCGGCTTCGAGGCGAAACGGTTTTATTGATTGAGCATGATATGGATTTTGTCCGTCAGGCCGCGGATTGGATTATTGTCTTGGATCAAGGCCGGGTTCTGACCCAAGGCGAGCCAGAAAAGGTCTTGACCGAGCCAGCGGTGTTGGAAGCCTATTTGGGCGCGACTTAAGATGTTTCTCGAAATCAAAAATCTATCAGCTGGTTATGGCGGGTTTGAGGTCCTGCGTCGGGTTTCACTTTCCCTAGCGGCGGGCGAGGCCGTGGTTTTGATTGGCCCCAATGGAGCGGGAAAATCCACTGTCTTGAAATCAGTGATGGGCCTGACAACTCAAACCGGCGGGCAGATTTTTTGGCAGGGTCAGGAGATGGCTTCCTGGCCCACTCATGCTCGGTTGAGGGTGGGTTTGGGTTTTGTGCCGCAGGGCCGGTTAATTTTTTCTTCACTGACGGTGCAAGAAAATCTGGAAATCGGCGGTTATTTGATTGATCGTCAAGAGGTCCTGAAGGAAAATTTAGCCGCGGTTTTTGATCATTTTCCTGTCTTGCGTCAGAAACAAAAAGAGCGGGCTGGCGCTCTTTCAGGCGGCGAACAGCAGATGCTGGCCATTGGCCGGGCGCTCGTGACGCGACCCAAACTTTTAATGCTTGATGAACCCTCGCTTGGTCTGGCCCCCAAAGTCACTCAAGAGGTTTTTCAAAAATTAATGGCCATCAAAGCCGCTGGCGCGACTCTTTTGATTGTTGAACAAAATGTCCGTTTGGCTCTTCGTTATGTTGATCGGGGTTATCTCTTGGCCGGCGGCGAGGTGCGTTTTGCCGGTCAGGCCAAAGAATTGAGCAATGAAAAATTAATGCGCGAGGCCTATCTGATCTAAGGGACTAAAAGAGGGGCGGCCGGCGGTTGTTGTTCACTGGCCCAGCGAGCAACAGCTGCTTCCCAGTTGAGGTATTGGGGGTCAAGAACTGGATCAACTGGCGGTTCGCCGCGCGGGTCATCTTTGCGAAGATAATGGAGAATGGAATGATGGATTTCTGTCGGTTGGCCATCCAGCGTTGGTTTGCCCGTAATAATGGCTTGGGGCGGAGTGAATGGTTCAAGCGGCGTTTTCTCAAGGGCCTTCCTCATAAAGGCTTGCCAAATCGGCGCGGCCACCACACTGCCATCCGCGCCGCGGCTCATTTCTTGGTTATTATTATTTCCCGCCCAGACCCCGGCGGCGAGCGAGGGCGTGTAGCCCAAGGTCCAGGCATCGCGATAGTCATTGGTCGTGCCGGTTTTGGCCGCGACCGGACGATCAGGCAGAGTCAGGAAATTATTTTGACCAAAAATAAAAGCCCGCGCTTGGTTGTCACTCAAGACATCAGAGATCAGGCGGCTTATTTCCAAATCCATGACTTTTTTACCTTCGCCCGATCGCCATTCATCAATGACGCGACCAGTTGAATCTTCAACTCGGAGCACGGCCACGGGCGGGAAATGGACCCCCTCGTTAGCCAGAGCGGCATAAGCATTTGTATGCTCAAGAAGTTTGACCTCGCCGCCGCCTAAGACTAAAGAAAGACCAAAACGACTCCGATCGCTAAAAGTGGTATAACCCATGGTTTGGGCCAGATCCAAGACTCGGGAGACGCCAGTAAGATAAAGCATTTTCACCGCGGGGATATTGAGCGAACCCTGGAGCGCCTGGCGAACAGTGACTGGTCCGTGTTCTTGATCATCATAGTTGTGAGGGGTGTAATCCTTGGTTTCTGTTTTAAAAGTCGTGACCACATCATAAAGAATAGTGGTTGGAGTGTAACCCTTGATAAAACCGGCGGCGTAGACAATTGGCTTGAAAGAAGAACCAGGTTGGCGAGGCCGCAGAACGACATTAACCGCGCCGTCATGTTCTTTGTCAAAGTAGTCGCGCGAGCCGACCAGGGCCAAGATCTGACCGGTTTTTGGATCAAGGGCCACCAGCGCGGCATTGGCGCCGCCTTTTTGTTCAATGAGTTCAAGGCCGGTTGAGATTGCTTCTTCGGCCGCTTTTTGTTTTTCATAATCAATCGTGGTGATTACCTTCAGGCCGCCCTGCTCGACCATCCGTTCACCATAATTTTGAGTGAGCATTTCCTTGACCCAAAGGACAAAGTGGGCCGCTTCAATGTTTTCCAATGGTTGACGGATCTCGAGCGGTGTTTCTTGGGCCTGGCGCGCTTCATTTTTTTTGAGATAACCTTGTTCGACCATTAAATCAAGAATTAGATTGCGCCGGGCGAGCAAACGATCGGGATTATTCAGGTAGGTGGTTGGGGCCTGGGGCAGGGCGGCCAGAGCGGCCGATTCAGACAGGGTCAGATCGCGCGCGCCTTTGCCAAAATAACTTTGGGAAGCGGCCTCAAGGCCATAGTTGGTGCGGCCATAAGGAACTTCGTTAAAATAGAGCTGAAGGATTTCTTCTTTGGAAAAACGACGTTCGATTTCCAAGGCCAAAACAAATTCGCGAATTTTACGGGCCAGGGTTTTTTCCGGAGTCAGAATCGCGTTTTTAATAAATTGTTGGGTTAGGGTTGAGGCGCCTTGAACTCGGCCGCGGGAAAAAAGATTAGCCAGCGTCGCTCGGAAAATACTGCGGATCACATAGCCGCGGTGTTGCCAGAAGTTTTTGTCTTCAATCGCCACGGTGGCGTCAAGAACATAACGGGGCAGGTCATCAAGTTTAACTAGGGTGCGCCTGGCCGCGCCATGAATGTCGTAGAGCAGATGTTCGCCGGTCCGGTCATAGATTTTGGTGGATTGAGCGATTTGTCGTTCACGAAGCGTGGTTGGGTCAGGCAGGTCGCGGCGCACCCAAGCCGTCAGACCGGCCAGAGAGATGGCACCAGCCAGAGACACAAAAAAAACCACAGTGATCAGGGGGCCGAAAAAGCGACGTCGTTGTCGGGCGCGACGGATCGGTTTAATGGTGAAGGACATAAGCGAGTCGGGCCGCGCCGAGAACACCAGCCTGGTCGCCAAGTTTTGAAATTAGAATTGGAGTTTTTTCGAGAAAAGAAAATGGCAAAAGAGAAGGGACTTGTTTGATGGCCTGGCTGATGAACTGGCGGAAATTGACTAATCCCCCGCCCAGAACCAGACAATCAGGATTGATCAGGGTTAGGAGATTGGCCAAACCAATGGCTAGAACATGAGCCGCTTCGCGCACGACCAGACAAGCTGATTGTTCTCCTTGTTGGTAGAGTTTTTCTAATTCTTGGGCCTTGATGTCTTGATTGGTTAAGGCTTGATAACGTCGCAGCATTGCTCGACCGCCAGCGATTGCCTCGAGATGGCCGCGCTGGCCGCAGGAACAGGACGTCTGGACGCCAATATTAGTGTGGCCAATTTCACCAGCCGTGTTCGTGGCGCCGCGAACAATTTCACCCTTGATCACGAGTCCGCCTCCAATTCCTGTGCCAATGGTTAGACCGAAAACAGAATTATAACCCCGGCCAGCGCCCCAGTTGGCTTCGGCCAGAGTAAAACAATGAACATCATTATCAACCACTACTGGGCGACCAAACTCTTTGGCAAAGCGCTGGCGCAGTTTAAAATTACGCAGGGCGCGCGAAAGGTTGGGGCTCCCTCGGATCTGGCCATGATTCCAATCAATCTGTCCGGCGATTCCCAGACCAATGGCTCGGATCTGGGGTGAAAAATACTCGGCCGCGATCTTTTTTATTGTTTTTATTAGAATTGGCGCCTTGAGTTTTGAATCAGTTTCAATTTTTTTGTATTTTAAAAGTCGGTAGTTTTTTGTTCCTTGAAATTGAACCAAACCGACACTAATTTTTGATCCGCCAATGTCAAGGCCGAGAAAATAAGCCATAAAATAGGCCTGGGCGGGATTCGCACCCGCGCATAGGAGTTTTGCAGACTCCTCCCTTAACTACTTGGGTACCAGGCCATTTGTTTCACTTTAACAGAAAAATCCTAGCTGGTGAAGCATTGTTTTCATTGCTCAATTCTTAAGCGAGCCGCCCATTGCCAGGCTGTGGGTGGATTTCTTGACAGGCTTTTTTTGGGAGAGTATCATTACCTTCACTTGTAGCTTTTTTTACAATCTATAAGTGAGATTTCGCTGGAATTGGCCAAATCGTCAACAATCTTCCCAACTTGGAGTGTTGGGGAGTGAGCCAAGACATAATGGTCTAAGAGGAGCAGGAAATCTTATCCATCAAAAGGCGCGCCATGGAAACGTCTTGATGATGGAAAGACAACTTGATCTTCATCTGCTTTTGGCAAGCAGTCATTAGACCAACCAAGGGAGGGTTGGCCTCCAAAGTCCCCATTCAAATGGGGACTGGTCTGCCCTGTGTCGCTTAGGTGACAGGGGTTTGACCTTGAGCTTCCCAGTCCTGGGACGCTCGCTCCAGAGCAAAGGGCTAGTCGCCAGGCTTGGGATCCTTGTCCAGGGGGGATGAGGAGGCCGGGCGAAGCCCACACCAATCAGATCGGAGGAAGACGAATGCGACTCCACACCCCGGACCTCGTGACGCGAATCTTCCGTCCCGAGCAGTTCTCCAAGATCGTCACCACCCAACCCAAGATCACCCGCCGGCAGGTGATCGGCGCGGCCATCGGCTCGCGCGGCATCGACTTCGCGGTCGAGCAGTCGCCGGTCAAGGCCGACGAGAAGAGCGCCTACAGCCCCACGCTCCAGGGCAGCCACTACTTCCAGTACATGGCCAGCCCCGAGGGCATGGTCCTGATCGTGGGCACGCCGGGCATCGCGAAGACCGCGCCGATCAGCGCGGCGATCGCTGGCCTCAAGGCGATCATGGCCCAGAGCGGCGAGGACGCGTCGGACATCCTGTTCGCGCCCGTGGAGGGTGAGCTCGAGACCGTGGTGGCCGACGAAGAGAACGAGTACATCTCGCTCTCCGCGCTCGGCTTCACCCGCGTCGCCTACAACGGCCGGCTCAACGGGTTCATCGGGAGCCGGGAGGGCGACAACCACCTCTACTTCCTGTCGCTCGAGAAGGCGAAGAGCGGCCAGTGGGAGAAGGAGAACTGGGTCAAGTCCCAGAAGAGCTGCTCGACCGGGCTCATCAAGAGCTTCCCCTACCGCATCTCGAGCCTCAACCTCTCGGCCGTGCCCATCACGACCGAGCGGGGTCTCGAGACCGCGGATCTGACCAACCTCCCCCAGGGGCAGATCCGCTTCCTGCCGGTGGAGCCGGTCACCGCGCGCGTCCCGATCGAGGTGCTCGGGGACACGGACGGGCAGGGCGTGCTCGTCGCGCTCCCGACCGAGGGCAAGAAGAAGGGTGTGGTCGTGCCGCGCTCGAACTTCCGGAACGCCCTCTTGGAGATGAACCAGGCCGCCGTCTAGTCAGCGACCCTCTTCTCCAAACGTAACCCGGGAGGGTTTCGCACGAGCCAGACTCCCCGGCGTTCGTCCGCGCTGTTTCGATCCTCGAAACAACGCGGTTTTTTTTTAACCACCAAAATTAACTTTTCACGATCGTGAAAAGTTTTTTCCGATCGTGAAAA
>CAZHKL010000035.1:0-5543 GCA_964532695.1 uncultured Gammaproteobacteria bacterium
GATTCCTCCTTTTTCACGATCGTGAAAAAGGAGGGAATGGGTGAAGGGATGAATGGGGGCAGAGAACGGCGGGGGACCTCGGGAAGAAAGAAACGTAAGAAAAGTCCAGGCGAGACAAAATGATCTTGGGCCTGTTCAATCAAAAATTGGAGATAGTCTGGCGAGATAATCGGTTCCGGGTCAGCCAGACTGACAATTTTGGCCAGTCGAGAGACGAGTCTTGTTTCATTTTTCAGAGTGATAATTATTCCTTGGGTTCGTCGTCCGCGAAAAGCGATGTTCACTATTTGGCCAATTTTAATTTTAGTTTCAAGATCAGGCGGGACTTCATAATCAAAAAAAACAATGAGCGGGGCAGGCGCAAAAGAGGAATCACTTCTACGTATCTGAACATACTCAAGAGGGTTGGGGATGGAATCGGCGAAAAATTTTAATCAGACTAATGATCAAAAAGGCGCCGATTAAATTCATCAGCAGATCATTGACTGTGTCTTGGGCTGAACCTAGACGATTGGTTAAATTAAAATAATCTTCCAAATATTCTTCGATTTCATAAAGGACGCCGAGAGTGGTGGCCAAACCTAAGGCATAAGTCAGACTTAAATGTTGGGGATGCGACCAATGATGCACCTGGGCTACGGCTATAAAAATGATATAGATGACCGCGGCCGCGACCGCTCCGCCCAGCAGATGAGCGACTTGATCATACCATGACCAACGACTGTAGAAATGAAAAAAGTCGCCACCCGCATCAAGGACCACGACTCCCAGGGCCAGGGGCCAGATCAGGGAAGGAATTTGAGTGTGGGTCCTTTTTTTGAGAACAAAATTAGTGACTTCTAAACCGCCCAAGATCGCCAAGGAAGTGAGGATCAAACCCAACCAAGTAAAATCCACGGTCCAATGAAAAACCCGCCAGTAGTTGGCGATTTCAAAAAAGAAGGAGAAGAACGGCGGCCAGTCGGGCTAGGAGGCGGATCATATTTCTAGATTTCAAATTCAACCGTTAGATAACCAATGCCAAAGGGATGTTCATAAGAGAGAAGGCGGGATTGGAAATTGATTTCCGAAAGAACGCCCAGTAAGATTAAGAGATTGCGAAAACCGCAGGGTTGGGCTTCCTTGACTAATTCTGGATCCAGACTGATCAGGCGAGCCAGATTGCCGGCGGCGAGCGCTTCTTGAAGAAGCGCGTCAAACTCTTCCCCGCGCGGAGAAAAACCGGCCGGTGAAAGAGAGGAAAGGCGATGGGACTGATTAGCCGAAGCCAGAAGGGCAATTTTTTTGGAAGAGGAAGCAATCTCCTCGGCTAAGGCCGCGCCAAAAGAAAAATGACTTTTAAAATCAAGACCGGAACGAGAAAGAGGGATCAAGCGAGGCGGATTTTCTTTTTTGGTGAGAAGCGCGAGGGGCACGCCGGCGCCATATTCAAGTTTGGGTTCAGAAAAAAGTGTGATCGCTTGGCCGCGATGGCGGAGATTTCTTTGGAAGCGGTCAATCAGACTAAGATCGCCGGGAAAGCGGGCGGGTTTGCCCAGATCGCCAAACTCCTTGAAATCAGTGAAATATTCAGGACTAAGATTAAAGGCAAAGGCGTCAGGAAAGATGAAACTGTGAGGCGAAAGGATGATTAGGGTTTCCGGTCTCTGGACCAGAAGACGAGTCTTAATTTTGGCTAAAGCGGCGCGAGTTTCTTTGAGTTTTTTTTCCTGCCCTTGACCAAGACTGGGCAGGAGCAATGGCGAGTGCGGAACCAGGGCGGCAAAGGTCAGCATAAGCTTAAAATAGACTGCTAACTTCGATTTGCTCCTCGATTGGAGCCTTAAGGTTGATGGGTTCTCCGAGTTTATGCGCGGAAACAGCTTGAGCATTGGTCCAAACCACATTTTCCCAACGCCAGCCCATTGCCAAAAAAACCTCGGCGGAAACAATTGGTCTCAACTGACTATTTGAAACTAAATAGATTGTTGGCCGACCATGTTCGCCAATCAGTTCGCCATCAGCAAAGCGCACTGGTTCGCCTAAGGGATATTTTTTCAGCTCAATTGGTTTTTGGCCCGTTATTGGTTGACCGGCAAATCGAGCGCGGAGGATTTCGCGGGACCAAATTGGGTGTTTGACTCCATCCACGAGATAATAAACACCACCGGTTTCACTATTCTGAAAAAGGGCGCCGAGAGGATAAACAGACTCAATGGTGATTGGTTCGGCCTCAAGATAGATGGCCAGATCGCTCGCATCAGCCGTTATAATTTCATCGGGTGAAAAACCTAATTGGCGAAAGGCCTCGCGCGAGGCAAAGCGATGGATCGTCTGGCCGCGGGTAAGATAAAGAGCGCCGGTTTGATCTTCCAGAATACTAAAATCAGGAAATTTAATTGACGCGCCTTCCTCGTAGCGAGCCAATTCTTCTTTAGGCACAAAGATCATTTTCTTGGGATCAAAACGGGAAAGAAGAACGGCTCGACCCACGATTCGATGTTTTTTGTCAGAATTGATCAGCCAAACACTTTTATCTTTTGGATCATCAGGCGTTAGGAGTGAACCATTGGGATAACGTTGGAGAAACCATTTGTTCCAGATGCTCCAAAGCAAGCGATTGCCAGCCAGGTGCGGGGTATAAGTGTAGAGAGCGGCTGTGGCCCGATTGACTGGCCGCACCTGTCCGCCCTTGATTCGACGACTAATATCCGGCCCCCAACCGGTAAAGGTTCGGCCCAGACGGTCAAGTTCGGACAGATATTTGTCCCGAATTCTTTTGGCGGCGGCTTCTAATTGATTGGCAAAACCAGCATAGGGTTGCAATTCCGGATGATCCTTGTCGCATTTATCGCAGACGGCATAACCCGCGGCCCAAGCCAAATGAGCGTCAGTGGGGATTTTGCCTTCGACTAGACCTTGTTCTTTTTGGATCAAGGCGATGAGGAATTGTGGATTCAAGCGATAGGCATTGGCAATTCGCCAGATGATTTCGGCGGCGGTTTTCATCCGTCCGTCAGTGTCCGGGGTAAAAAGAATGCCCAGTGATCCCCGACGCAAAAGAAAATCCTGAATATTCTCAAGACTCATCGTGGTTTGATCTTCAAGATCGTTATCGGAAAGGATAAAATTAGGGTTAAAAATCGCGGCTTGGATTTTTATGGGAAATAAAAATAAGCTCCCGGCGAGCAAAATAAGCCAAAACGAGATAAACTTCATAACGGTGGAATTATAACAAAACTGACTGAAATTGTCCAAGTCAGTTTTGTCTCTTTTTATTTGACTAATTCTTTGGTTTTGGCGGCCTTAAAGACGATTTCTCCATCCTTCAGCTCAATGTTCACCCCGCCTTCTTCTTTGACTTTGCCGCTGATAATCTGGAGGGCGAGAGGATCAAGAATCAATTGTTGGATTGTTCTTTTCAGCGGTCGAGCGCCAAAGGATGGATCATAGCCGCGAACGGCCAAAAATTTCTTGGACGCCTCGCTGATTTTAATGAAAATACCTCGAGCGGCGAGTCGTCTTACCAGACGGGCCAATTGTAATTCAACAATTTGAGTGATTTGTTCAGCGCCCAAGGAATGGAAGATGATGATTTCATCCACTCGATTGAGGAACTCTGGTTTGAATCGCTCTCGGAGCAATTCTCGAATTTTGACCCGCATCTCTTGTTCTTGATTTTCATTTGGCGACCGTTCGGCAAAACCAATACTTCCAAGTCGAGTTTTCATTTCCAAGATATTTTCTGAACCGATGTTCGAGGTCATAATAATGATCGTATTTTTGAAATTCACCGTTCGGCCTTTGGCGTCGGTCAGACGACCATCATCCAAAATTTGCAGCAAGATATTAAAGATATCCGGATGGGCTTTTTCGATTTCATCAAAGAGCACGACGGAATAGGGCCGGCGGCGAATCAATTCCGTGAGTTGTCCGCCCTCTTCATAACCAACATAGCCCGGCGGTGAACCAACCATTCGAGCGACGGTGTGTTTTTCCATGTATTCAGACATATCCAGACGAACCACGGAATTTTCATCATTAAAAATGAATTCCGCCAGCGCTCGAGCTAATTCAGTTTTACCAACCCCGGTGGGGCCGAGAAAGATAAAAGAACCAATCGGCCGGTTTTCCTCGGCAATTCCGGCTCGACTGCGACGGAGGGCGTCAGAGACGGCCTTGATTGCTTCATCCTGGCCAATCACGCGGCGGCGCAACTCATCTTCCATGCGCGCCAGTTTTTCCAACTCGCCTTCGAGCATTCTTTTGACTGGAACGCCGGTCCAGCGATTAACCACCGCGGCAATGTCTTCTTCAGTCACTTCTTCTTTCAGCAGACCCCGATCTTTTTGCAAGTCACGCAGTTTTTTTTCAGTGATTTTCAGTTTCTTTTCGAATTCCGGCAGGCGGCCATAACGAATCTCGGCCACCTTTCCCAAATCGCTTCGCCGTTCGGCAATATCGGCTTCTTGGCGAGATGATTCGATTCGTTTTTTGATGTCGCGAATGGCAGTGATGGCGTCCTTTTCCGCCTGCCAAAACATCTCGAGAGCGTTTTTCTTCTCATTCAATTCGGCCAGCTCTTTTTCAATGGCGGCTAATCGTGATTTTGATTCTCGATCATCTTCCTTGGCCAAGGCTCGTTTTTCAATTTCTAATTTCATACTGCCGCGTTTCATTTGGTCCAGTTCTTCGGGCATGGAATCAATTTGCAGACGAAGGGCGGAGGCCGCTTCATCAATTAGATCCACCGCCTTGTCCGGCAAAAAACGATCAGTAATATAACGATGGGAAAGTTGGGCGGCGGCGACAATGGCTGGATCAATGATTCGCACGCCGTGATGGAGCTCGTATTTTTCTTTAATGCCGCGCAAAATAGCAATCGTGTCTTCAATTGACGGTTCAGCGACAAAAACCGGCTGGAAGCGGCGTTCGAGCGCCGGGTCCCGTTCCAAGTGACGTTGATATTCCTTGAGGGTGGTGGCTCCGACGGCTCGTAATTCGCCGCGGGCCAGGGCGGGTTTGAGGATATTAGCCGCGTCGAGCGGACTGCCTTCTGAGGTGCCGGCGCCAACCAAGGTATGCAATTCATCAATAAATAGAATTATTCGACCGCCTGCTTCATTAATTTCTTTAAGAACAGCCTTGAGGCGATCCTCAAATTCACCGCGGTATTTAGTGCCTGCCACCAGGGCGCCAAGATCCAAGGCAATGATCTCTTTATCGCGCAGCGACTCGGGCACATCACTGGCGACAATACGTTGGGCCAGGCCTTCGACAATAGCGGTTTTGCCCGTGCCTGCTTCACCGATCAGCACCGGGTTATTTTTTGTTCTTCGAGCCAGCACCTGCATCACCCGTCTGATCTCATTATCCCGACCAATGACTGGATCTAATTTTTCTTGACGAGCCAGGTCAGTGAGATTGCGACTGTATTTTTCCAGAGCCTGATAACGTCCCTCGGGTTCAGGCGAGTCAACCTTTTGGGTGCCGCGGATTTCTTTGAGCACCTTCAGAACATCATCGGCAAAAACATCAAATTCGCGCAGGACGCTGGCGGCGGG
>CAZHKL010000035.1:5553-5796 GCA_964532695.1 uncultured Gammaproteobacteria bacterium
AACCTCAATTAAGGCCAAAAAGAGATGTTCGGTGGAAATAAAATCATCTTTGAAAAGTTTAGTTGTCCGTTCAGCCACCGCAAAGACTCGAACCGTGGCTTGGGAAAGAAAAATTTGGGCTAGGCCGCCACCCTTTACTTCTACTCGCGGCAGATCATCCAAGATTTGCTGGACAGCGCCGCGCAGTTCAGCTAGTTTGAGGCCTAATTTTTTCAGAATCGCGACAACCGTGCCCTCTTCTTG
>CAZHKL010000035.1:5806-6949 GCA_964532695.1 uncultured Gammaproteobacteria bacterium
CAAATGGATTGGTTCCAATTGCTGTTGGCCGTTTTCAGTGGCCACAAAATGGGCCCGCTGAATCGCTTCTTGAGATTTAGTGGTAAAATTTTGAGGCAGCATATTAGCACTCATCATTATAGAGTGCTAATTTTCGTTTGTCAAGTTTGATTTGACCCAATATAATATTGATGATTGCCAAACTCGTCCGCGATCTCATCTAGTCGTTGCTGGAGGCCGAGCGCGTCAGGCCTCCTTTTTCTTATGACGAAACGGGTATTTTTTGCCTTAAATTTACCCTTAACCTTAAAGCAAAATCTGGGAAAAATAGTTGAAGAACTGCGGTCCCTTAACCGTGGCCGGACCATCAGTTGGGTGGCCCTGGAAAATTTGCATCTGACCCTTCATTTTTTGGGTAATCAAAAAGAAGAGGATATTAGTCGCTTGATCGAGATCGCTCGACCCTTGGCTGATCAGACTGTTTCCTTTCGTCTCCTGACTAATCAATTTGATTTTTTCCCCAATCCATTTGATCCGCGAGTAATTTTTTTGGCGATTGAAGATGATGGTTCGGCCCGGGCCCTGGCCAAAGACCTTGGTCGGGTTTTGATGGAAAATGGTTTTCAGATTGATCAACGTCCCTGGCGTTCTCATCTCACTTTGGGACGGATTAAGGATCAAAAGGGGGCTTGCCGTTTAGGCAGTCAAAAATTTCCTCCAACTGTTTTTGAGATTTCAAGTTTTGAATTGATGGAGAGCGAGCTTGGCCCCAATGGATCAAGATATCGTGTTTTAGCTTCATTTAAATTCAGGCCCGCCGAGACCTGATCTCGACTTAAACCTTGATTTAAGATAAGATGAGACTGTAGAAAAACGATGGGGCGCGGAGCGCTGGAGCGAGAACCGTCGGTCGATAAGACAGATGGGCCACCAAAATTAACTTTTCACGATCGTGAAAAATTTTTTCCGATCGTGAAAAGGTTTTTCCGATCGTGAAAAGAGGGCGAGCCGTGGCCAAGGCGCCAAGGCACATTGAGCAAGGATCATAGGTACGTTGAACAAGGATTGCGACGAAGCGCCCGTAGATCGCGTTTTTTTACAGTCTCGAGATGAGGCCATCTCAAAACTCCTTTTCAGCCGCAATTACAATCTTTCGGCTGCAAA
>CAZHKL010000036.1:0-6885 GCA_964532695.1 uncultured Gammaproteobacteria bacterium
ATGATGGTTCGACTGATCGAACCCTGGAGGAACTGGCGTCTTTTCGCGATCGGATCATTTTGATTAATCAAGAACATCAGGGTTCTAACCCGGCGCGGAATCGCGGCTGGGCGGCCGCGAGCGGCGAATACTTGTTTTTTTTGGATTCAGACATCACTTTTCTTGAGGATAAGGCTTTAGAGAAATTTCTGGCCGCGCTCGAATCCAATCCCCGGATTTCTTACGCCTATTCCTCATTTTATTTTGGTTCTAAATTTTTTCGCCTCTGGCCATTTGAAGAGAGACGTTTGCGAAAGATGCCCTCTATCCCCACTTATGCTCTGGTCAGAGCCAAGGATTTTCCTGGATTTGATGAAAAAATCAAACGGCTGCAGGATTGGGATGTCTGGTTGACGATGTTGGCCGCGGGGAAAAAGGGTCTCTGGATCCCCGAGGCCCTGTTGCGGGTTGAGCCGCGCGCGAATGGTATTTCTCAATGGGTGCCGCGTTGGATCTACTGGGTTCCTTGGTCATGGCTGCCTTGGCAGCCAATTAAAGTTAGAAAGTATTTAGAGGCGGTTTTGATAATTAAAAAAAAACACGGTCTCATCCGCCCCATCAAAAGAGCAGAGAGACCGTGAGATCAGCCGTTCAGATTCTAGCGGCCGAATGACTTCGTTTGCGGAGCTTCCCGATCAATATTTCGAACATGAGGTAGAGGAAGAGTCCTCCTCCCAAGCCAATCAGGACTGCGGAAAGCCGCAAACCTGACCAGAGGGAAATTCCTAGATACTTGACCAAGAGCCAGAGAAGACCTCCGGTCACTGACCAGAGACAGCCTGGCAGACCTTCGAGAAAGTATCTGACTAGGCCGCCGATGCCTTGGTCAACCGAGCCGTTCATTTGCCGAACGGCGCAGGCCATTTTCTGACTATTTTCATAGGCCTGGGCCGCTGGCCAATTATGGATATTAGCTGGCGGCAGATCCGGCCTAAGGACATTGGGCGCGAACTGTAGCATCAGCCAGACGCCGCTCGCCAGAAAGATGACAAGAAGCGTCAGACTGCTGATCCGACCCTTCCAAGCCAACCAGAAACCACCAGTCATTTTTTTCCCCTTTCACTGTCAAGATCGTATTTTATCATAAAAATTTGTTTTTGTCAATGGATCTCTCGATCATCATTGTTAATTGGAAAGTCAAAGAATTGGTGCGGCAATTGCTGGTTTCTATTTTTCGCTATACCCAGGGCCTTTCTTTTGAGGTTTTTGTGGTCGATAATCATTCTGAAGATGGTTCGGCGGAGATGATCAAATCAGAATTTCCTCGGGTGCGGCTGATGGCTAATCAGGAGAATTTAGGTTTTGCTCGGGCTAATAATCAGGCCCTTCGAGCCAGCCAGGGAGATTTTCTTCTGCTTTTAAATCCAGACACAGAGGTTTTTGACGATTCTTTAGTTCGGATGGCGGCTTGGCTGCGAAAACATCCGGAGATTGATCTCGCGAGTGGTCGGGTTCTTAATCCTGACCATTCGCTTCAACGGACGATTCGACATTTCCCCACGGTTTTTTCTCAATTGATGATTATCTTGAAACTTCACCATCTTTGGCCAGCCAGTCGGCCGATCCGCTGGTATCTAGCGACTGATTTTGATTATGAAAAAGAACAAGAAGTGGATCAGGTGATTGGCGCCTTTTTCTGTTTTCGACGTTCGGTTCTCGAAAAAATAGGGTTTTTGGATGAAAGATTTTTTCTTTGGTATGAAGAGGTGGATTATTGTCTTCGGGCCAAACAAGCGGGTTTGAAGATTGTTTATCATCCTGATTTTTCAATTATTCATCATGGTGGTGAAAGTTTTGCCCGAGTTTTTGCTCTGCGCAAGCAGCGCTATCTTAATCAAAGTTTGTTAAAATACGCCCGTCGGCATTGGGGTTGGGGCGCTTATCTTTTATTTTTATTGGTTTCTCCTTTGAGTTTGGTCCTGGCTTGGTTTGTCCAAATTTTGCGGATCAAGCCCGCCGCCTATAAAAGAATGGTCTGATATGTCTCGGCCTCGCCAATTTTTCTGGCTAACCTTAAGCAGCCTGGCCATTGTTGAGTCTTTTTCTTTGGTTGCTTATCAATCTTCAGAATCGACTCTTCAGGTTTTTGGCTTGGCAACTGTTTTACTGTTCACCTTTTTTCTTTCTCTCAAGCGATTGGAATATGGTTTGCTTATAGTTTTAACCGAGTTGTTTGTCAGCTCGTTTGGTCATCTTTTCCAGGTTGAATTAGGTTCATTTAAACTGACCCTGCGGATGGGTTTATTTTTTGTTCTGCAGCTGGTTTTTAATCTCCGTCTTTTTCAATCTTTAATTGGCGCGAAGAGGCGAACCGAGTTAACCTCGTTTTTCCATAGTCCTTATTTTGTGCCTAATTTGACGGTTTTTTTGGCCTTGGTCTTGGCTGTGTTCGTGGGGATGCTGAAGGGTAATGAATTGAGACATATTCTCCGCGAGGTTGACGCTTATTTGATCTTTGGTTATTTTCCTTTAATTTGGGCGGTTTTTCGAGAAAAAGAGAGCCGGTCGCGCCTGATCAATGTTTTTATTGCTTCCCTGGTTTGGCTGGCCGCGCAAACGGCTTTGGTTCTTTTTATTTTTGCCCATCGTTTGCCTGAAAGCATGCGCGTGCTTTATCTTTGGATTCGGGACGCTCGTCTCGGCGAAATTACGCTCGTTGCTCAAGATTTTTATCGGATTTTTTTTCAGTCTTATGTTTATGTCCTGGCGGCGATTTTTATTTTTGCCGTTTTGTTGATTCACCAGAGGAGAAAAAGTTATTTTTGGTTTTTTACTCTTTCGGTGTTTTTGCTCTTGATTAGTTTTTCTCGCAGTTTTTGGTTTGGCGGTTTGCTGGCCGCGCTTTTAATGATTTTTACCTTGAGGAGCGCGCGAACGCGGACCGATTCTAATCTTGAGTCTCGAAGCCTTGTCTCTGGTTTGTATGATTTAGGAAAGGGGATTTTACTGGCCTTGATTCTTATTTTTGTTTTAGTTAATTTCCCGCTTCCTTTTAAGGGGCCGCCGATTCTCTTGGCTGATCTTTTTCGCGGTCGGGCCTTTTCCCTAACGGATGAGGCGGCGGTTAGCCGCTGGAATTTGCTGCCGGTTCTCTGGTCCGAGATCAAGGCCGCGCCGATTTTGGGCGCGGGTTTGGGCAAAACAATCACCTACCAAACAACTGATCCGCGATTTTTGGCGGAAGACCCCACTGGCCAGCGGACGACTTATGCCTTTGAATGGGGTTATCTTGATCTATGGTTAAAGTTGGGATTGTTTGGTTTGGCGGCTTATGGTTGGCTGATTATTCGCCTTCTTCGCCGCGGTTGGCAAAGTATTAAACAAAAATCATTGACTGATTATCAGGAATCATTAATCAATTATGGTTTATGGCTGGGTCTAGCGGCTCTTTTAGTCACTCATTTTTTTAGTCCTTATCTTAATCATCCGCTTGGTATTGGCGCCTTGGTGATGATGGCTGTTTGGTTTGAGGATGTAGGGTCTTGATTTACATTTTTTTGTCTTAATTAGGCCAAATTTATCTTAATTTGACTATAGGGACTTGACAAAATATTTAAGGCGTGTTATAGTAAAAAGGTTGAAAATTAAAAGGGAGAGAGAAAAGTTTAAAAGAACGCGATTGAGTTTGAGGATTTTTCTCCCAAAAACAATCGCGTTCTTTTCATCTCGTGGAGAGCAATGAGGGGGGAACGTCGGGGCATCCCAATTTGGGAACACTCGACGGCAGTGTCCAAGGGGGTAATCTCTGGATTCCAAGCTCCTATCATCCACTCATACCTTTTCCCTAGGAGAGGGGAAGATGACGAGTGGATGATTGACCGGAATCTGGAAAAAACCAGTTTGGGCATTAAACTGTCCCTAACTTGTCAGGGACCTATTCCCTTCCCATTGCTCGTCGCGAGACGCACACCACGCTTCTTTGTGGCCATAATGGCTGAGGCGTCGAGGTGTTGCGAGAGATCTCAAAGCAAGAGAAAGGAGGGGGCCAGAAAGATGATGTAGGCGCAACGCGGAGCGCGCATATTTTTGCACGGTTGGCGCACCGAAGCGCCCGGGGTTCTTGTGCTTACCCGCCCCAAAAAGAGCACTGGCTTCGTGCGCTTTGCCTCAAAGAGCGCTCCTTTGTATCCTTGGGGGTCAAAGGATACAACTTTCGACTAGGAACAATTCTGTTCCTGGTTTTGTTTTTCAGGTGAGAATTGAATTTAAAATTTGAGGATGACCATTTAAAAATTCAGGGGCTCGCATTTGGCGCTTGCCTTCTGGCTGTAGAAGGATGATTTCGAGTGAATCTTGACCGCATTGAATGGCCCAGTTTTTTTCCGTTTTAAAAACCCAGCCCGGCTGATGACTGGTCTCTTCTCTCTTGACAATCAAGGCTTTAAGAATATTCAAACGTTTTGATCGGCCTTGATCCAGCCATTTAGTCCAACTGCCTGGCCAGGGATCATAAGCTCTAATTTTTTGTTCAATTATTTGAGCTGGTTCTTGCCAGTTAATTTTTCCATCTTCTCGAGTCAGGGTTTTGGTCATAGTCGCCTGATTATGATTTTGTTTTTGGGGTTTAATTTTTCCGGTTAGCCATTGGCGGATGGTTCTCAAGAGGAGCCGAGCTCCAAGTTGAGAAAGTTTTCCCGAGAGCGAAGCGCCGGTCTCATTCGGAGCGATGGCTAAAGAGGCTTGAGCCAGAATTGGTCCGTGGTCAAGTTGTTCATCCATCAGCATGATGGCGACCCCGGTCTTTTTTTCGCCATTCTTAATGGCGCTTTGAATAGGCGAGGCGCCTCGATATTTTGGCAGGAGTGAGGGGTGAACATTGAGGGCGCCATATTTGGGGAGTTCCAGGATGGCTTTCGGAATTATCTGACCAAAAGCGGCGACCACGATTAAATCCGGCGCGAGTTTTTTCAAGGCATCAATTATTTTTGGATCACGCACTTTTTCCGGCTGATCGATTGGCAGATAAAGTTTTTGGGCCAGGATTTTGATCGGCGGCGCGGTCAGCCTCTGTCTTCGACCGGCCTGGCGGTCGGGTTGAGTAATCACCATTATTACTTTTACGATTTTAACCAAGACTAATAAAATTGGCGCGGCAAACTCGGGGGTGCCAAAAAAGATTGTTTTAAATTCGCGGTTCATGTTCACTGATTGGATTGACCTTCAGGGCCTTGTCAATAAAAAGAATACCGTCGAGGTGGTCGATTTCGTGCTGCAGAATAATAGCCAGAAGTTTGTTGGAACTAATGGTGATGAGTTTGCCGTTTCGATCATAACCCTTAACCTTGACCGCGCGCGATCTTTTGACAATTCCGTAGACATCCGGCACGGAAAGGCAGCCCTCTTCGCTTTGAACCTTTCGCCAGGAGCGAGAAATAATTTCTGGATTGATGAGTACCAGCGGTTGGCGGCGGCCGTCTTCAGCCGTTTCCGCCACCAGGATTCGGCGCGAGACATTGATTTGAGGCGCGGCCAATCCAATCCCCTTGGCGAGATACATTGTTTCGATCATGTCCTCAAGCAGTTTTTGGAAATCAGATTGAGTGATTTCCGCGAGCGGCACGACCTGGGCAACCTGACGCAGGAGGGGATGGGGATGAGTGAGAATTACGCGAATCATAGAAGCAGAATCATCATATGATTAAAGATTGACCGCGTCAATATCGACGATGATTTGATCGGGCAGTTGGGCAAGGTTTTTTTTAATTAAAGGATAATTTTCAGGTTGAAAACGAATGATAATCTGCCAAGCAAATTGACCGCGAATTTTTTGCGGCTGGCGCGGGCGGGGGGGCGCGAGCTCAATTCCGGTTTGATTTTTAAAAGTCAAAAAAAGAGTTTGTCCAAGATCATGAGCTTGTTTTTGGGCGATGACCGAATCTTTGTTTTGGATAATGAGTTTAAAGATGCGCCAAAAGGGCGGCCAATGAAACTCTTGTCGGATTTTAAGTTCAGACTTGAAGAATTCGTCAAATTTGCCCTGGATTATTTGCCAGACAACTTCTTGAGGATAAGCGGTCTGAATAAAAAATGAGGTTTGGGGTTGGGTCAGGGTTCGGAGATCGCTCAAGAGGGCCGCGATTTTTTCCTGACCGCGAAAATCAGAACGATTAAAAAGACCATCCAGATCAACGACAGCGACGAGGTCAAAGTCCGGAGTTTTGATCTTCGATTTAAGACTATTCAGGAGGCTAATTGAACCAATCAAGGCCTTGGTTTGAGGTAAAACTTTTTTTATTTCATCCTCTAGCCGTTCCAGACCGCCGCCCATTTTAAACCAGCGACTGCCCTGACAGCGAGCGCAAACAAGAGGCGGAGGCTGTTTTTTTTGACAAATCGGACAGCGGAGAAATTGACGATGGACCGCCAGGATTGATTCACAATCTGGACAGAGGCTGATTTCGCCGCAATCGCGACAACGGAGCATGGTCCCGCTGCCCTGGCGCCAGATAAAAAGGAGCGCTTGTTTTGATTTTGTCAGCGCCTGACTAAGTTCATCGCTCAAAAGATTAAAATTACCCGCTCGCCATTCTTGACGGCGATCAATGAGTCTAACCATTGATGGCTGACTGTTGACTATTGAACATTGACCATGGTCGGCAAGAGAGGATAGGGCGCTGATTCGGATGAGTTTGGAATTAAAGTGCTGGGCTAGGAGAGGCAGAATTTTACGGGCGTCAAAACGGGGGTTCATATCTTCTTGTTTCCATTCTTCAGCCGTCTCATCAACCAAGACATAGGTCGCTTACCGCGGCGGAGGAAAGAAAATGGCCCCTCGAGCGCCGAGGAGAATGAGTTTTTGACCATTCTGAAATTCACGCCAGGCTCTCCATTGCGCCATTTTGCCAT
>CAZHKL010000037.1:0-6709 GCA_964532695.1 uncultured Gammaproteobacteria bacterium
ACAAAAGAAAACAGCTAACATAGAATTCTGTGTCCACTTTATGGGGTACAGATCATTGGTGGACCTGGGGGGAATCGAACCCCCGCCTCCGCAATGCGAATGCGGCGTATTACCACTGTACTACAGGCCCATGAACCAAGGACTTCTCCCCAAAAACAATATAATAGCCAACAATCATCATAAACATGGTATCAATTTCCATTTTTGACGGCAAATCGCAAATCCAAAATCAAATCTGGAGTATAATCTCACAATCGTGAAATTCCGTATTTGTGTTAAAAAAAGTCCTGCCTGGAACCTGATGATGATGTCCTGTCTGGTGCAGTATTCTTAAATTAGTCCGAACGCATTTCGCCGCCGAAGGCGACGAGGAAATCCCCCCCGTTCACACCCGCCTAAATTTTCTTTCAGAAAACTCTGGCGGGCAGGAATCCTGCAAAGGCGGCGGAGCCGCACCGTTGACAATTTCAAGCATGCCCCGTAGTGAACGCGAAACGTTCTACTACTGGGGTTTCTCTTTGGCGGCATTCAAAACCAATTAAAAAGTTTCGCGACAAAAAGAACATAAACCGAAAGATACAACGCGCCTTCCCATATATGAATCCTTCTCGAAATACCAGAGATGACGAAAAGGAGCGTTGCGAGAGCCATGGCGGGAACACCAATCGTGTAAGTTTGATTATCCATCGGAAGAACACGGAACAGTCCCGGCAAGCCTATAACAACTAATGCATTGAAAACATTTGAACCGAAAATATTTCCAAGCGCGATTTCTGATTTTTTCTGGAGAGCTGCCTTTGCGGAAACCAAAAGTTCGGGTAAAGAAGTTCCGACGGCAACGGCAGTGATAGCTATCACTCCGGTTGCAATGTTCAACATCGCGGATAGATTCACTAACGCATCAATGAGATATTTTGCGCCAAAAACTAAACCCAAGATACCAACGACTAAGAGAATGAAATCTTTCGCAACGAGTTCTGGACGAATAAATCCCTCTTTCTTATGGACGGCGATATGTTTTCTTCTTTCTTGCCGTGATGGTAAAAATTCAGCGACTTCACCTGTATCTTCCGTATCCTTGTGTAAAACCGTATAAAGCAAATATACGCCGTAAGTAACAAGCATTAAGATAGATTCACCAAAAGTAATTTGCTTATCCCACACTATGCCCAAAAGTAAAACCGTACTGATTGCAAGAAGCGGAAGATCTAAATCTATCAAACTTTTTGTAACTATGAGTCGTTTACCAATAACCGCACAAATGCCAACGATAAGTAAAATATTTGCGATATTTGACCCTATCGCATTTGCGGCCACAACATCCGGAACATCTTTGAATACCGCAACAAAAGAAGAAATAAGTTCTGGAAAAGATGTCCCAACACCGACAATGGTAACGCCGACAATAAAAGGCGATAAACCGAGAGCGAGTCCTATTTTTTCCGCGCTTGCGATTAACCAATCAGAACCTTTTACGAGCACCCCCAATGAAACGATGAATACTACTACCCAAAATATTATCATAAAAGTTGTGTTTAAGATTTATAAAAAATTTTTCTTCCCCCAAAATGCGAAACCGTGAATTCGTTTTTACCCTGAAAACTCCGTACGATTTGGTCGCCGAGCCCCGCACCAGAGCAGGCTCGGTGTGGGATAAACTCCGCGAGGCGAACCTTCAAAACTTGCAATTTCCTCAATGGTGCTCCCGGCAGGAATTGAACCTGCAGCCTGCTCCTTAGGACGGAGCCGCTCTAATCCAATTGAGCTACGGGAGCAAAAATTGACTCATCTTTTGAAATTTGATAATCAGAACAGATTCAGGCATACTATAGGTGGTTTTTAAATGATGGTCAATAAATTATGGAAATCCTGCTTATCATCCTGATTATAATCATGCTAGTCGGGTTTGGTCTGATTGGTTACTTAATCAGCCGACAGAGTAAGCAACCTGAAGCTGGTATTTTTACCTTGCTGAATCAGAATATTCAGGGAATGCAAGAACGCATTGATAAAACCACCACGACGATCGGGGAACGTCTGGATAGGGCGGCCCTGGTCATCCAACATGTGCAACACGAACTCGGGGCGATGCAAGAAATTGGTCGTTCGATCAAAGATTTCCAACAATTCTTGAGTTCTCCCAAACTCCGCGGCAATATTGGCGAGCAAGTGCTTTATGATTCGCTGGCTAAGGTATTTTCCAAGGATCATTACGCCATCCAATTCAAATTCCGCGAAGGTCAAACCGTGGACGCGATTGTGCGCACCCGCGAGGGTATTATCCCCATTGACTCAAAATTCCCAATGGAGTATTTTCGTAAATATGCCGAAGCCGAAACAGAGGATGGACGGGTTTCCAGTTTGCGCGAATTTACCAAATCTGTTAAAAAACATATTGAGGATGTGGCGAAAAAATACATTTTACCCCATGAGGGCACAGTAGATTTTGCCGTGATGTATGTGCCGTCAGAAAATGTCTATTACGAGATGATCATGGAAAATGAAGAATTGATGAATTATGCCCAAGAACGCAAGGTGCTGCTCGTTTCTCCCAATGGTTTTTTTCACTTCTTGCGCGTCATTATGATGGGTCTCGAACGAAGTAAACTGCAAGAAGAAACGCAACGAATGTGGGAACTACTAAAGGGCGTGCAACAAGAAACACAGAAATTCGGCGAAACCCTTGGAGTGCTTTCCCGTCATATCACCAATGCTAAAAACACCATGGATCTGACGACTGGCGAATATACCAAACTAGCCTCAAAAGTTGATCAAGTTAAACTCTTAAAATAACTAGAGTTCTATAAAAAATATGCCCATCAAACACGCGGCCTTGAAGGCCTGGCGCCAATCTCAAAAAGCAGCCGTGAAAAATCGTCAAGTCAAACAAGCGATTAAAAAATTAATTAAAACGATTGAACGGGCAATCGGGGCCCAAAAATTTGATGAGGCCAAAACGTTTCTATCACAATTGGCCAAAACCGCGGACAAGGCTGCCCGCCGTTCAATCATCAAACCGAATAAGGCGAATCGTTTAAAATCTCGTCTAGCTAAAAAATTAAAATTGGCTTTAAATAAAAAATAATCCCTCGCTTCTTTTGAGACAAAAAATCAAAAGGGTGGGGATTTTTATTTGACAACCTCCGCGACCAATAAACCAAGAGCGCTGGTCGCTTCCAGTTGACCAGTTTTAATTGCCTGTTCAGTCGAAAATATCCTGTCGACAATGTTAGCGAGCTGATTCTCGGGAAAAAGTTTTATTTGAGACATAACTTTTTTAGCCACAAAAGGATGCCAACCAAAAACCTCAACCAAATCAGCCGCGGTTGATCGAGGATGATTCAAGGCATAATTCTGCGCCTCGCGCAACAAACGAAATTGACGAGTCAGCATACTTAAAAGATAAAAAACCGAAGCGCCATTTTCATATTCATTTTTTAATTCTTGAACTGCTCGGGAACTATTTTTTACTGACAGGGCATCAATAAAATTAAAAATATTTTCTTCATTCACGCCGCGAACATTGTCTCTCACCCAATCAATCGTGACCGGCTGACCAAGGGCGGCCATTTTTTCAAGCTCGGAGGCCATCTGCCACAAATCAGGACCGACTCTCACGACCAAGGCGCGACGCGCGCCTCGTTCAAAAACAAGATCTAATTTTCTAGCGGCGGCCGCGGCCCAGTCCTCAAGCGCCTCTCCCTGAAGCAGAGGAAAGTAATAAGCCTTCACTGCTTTTTGATGTCTCAACTTGGCAAAAAAAACAATCTGATCCAGGGTCTTTTCATTTCCCTCCTCCCAAAGAAGACAAATCGTGCTTTCCGGCAAATGAGAAAGCATTTCCTCGTAATTTTTTTGACGACCATGTTTTTCCAATAACCGCGAAATAATCACCATCCGTCGGCTGGACAGGAAAGGCGCGCACAAAAGAGCCGTCCGCAACTCATTAAATTCGATCGTCTCGTCAAAACGGACAAGATTATAACCAGCTAAGTCAAACTTGGCTCGAAACTTTTCTTCTAGTTCGCGCCGCCAAACCAAAGAGCGATAAGTGTCTTCGCCGTAGATCAGGATTAACATATTTTCCAGGTAACGCGAGCCTTATTCTATTCGGCCAATCACGGCCATCATTGACTGAACGCCGGAAATGGCAGCATCGCGGCGATAAGAAAAAAAATGTTCATCACAATAGGTGCATTGCTCGTTTGTCTTGATTTGCCCAGGCGCGAGACCTGCCCGACCCAATAAACGCGCCGCTGACTTCCAAAGATCAATAAAAAGTTTCTCCTCGCGCCGGGCGATTATATCCGCGCCCAACTGTTCTTCAAATTGTCTAGCCACGGCCAATCCAACTTCAAAATGGCAAGGTCCGATCGAGGGTCCAAGGCCAACCCGCAGGTCTTCGATTCGAGCGCCGGATTTTTTCAGCATTATCATCGTTGAACCAATGATGCCGCGTAAAAGCCCGCGCCAACCAGCATGAGCCAAACCCACCACCCGTTCACGGACATCAACAAAAAAAATCGGCAAACAATCAGCGATCGTGATAGATAAATAACATTCCGCCTCCCCGGTGATCAAACCATCAGCCTCAAAAACCGATTCCCAATCACGTTGGGTAACCATCCGGGCCGCGGCGCCATGAACCTGTTGAGGGGCAATAATCCGCTCCGGCGCCACTCCCAAACCCAAAGCAAAATGAGCGCGGGCCAGGGGATCAATCGGCGCTCCATTCGGATGCAAACGCATATTGCCATGCTGCCGTTCGGAAACCCCAAAACGCAACCAGTCATATTGCGGCAGCAGTCCAGAAACAGGCTGTTTAACGGTTGAGCTGCCGGCCAAAAAGTTCATAGATAAATAAAATGACTTCCAAGGCAATCAAAATGATAATGATAATCTCCAATCGCTCGGTTCGTCGAGCGGCTAAAACATCCAAAAAAAGCAGGGAGTGAGACTGAATAAGTTTCAGCTTAAAATCCAAAGCGGTGAATCGGTCGCCCAACTCAAACATACTGCGCAGACTCTCAAAAAGATGTTCGAGTTCAGCGTCTTCCCAAATAATATCTGGCCGATCGAGCAGGGAAAGACGGGTGATGGTTGATTCCAAAATACCATAGTTCTGACCAATCAGTTTCAGAATCGCGCGGCCAGGCACCACCAAACGGCCCCGTTGTTCCAAGATGGTGGTATAACCGCTAAACTGTCCAATCATGTGTTCGGCCTGATGGTCCAAGGCGTCAATGGCCACGGATTGAGCCAAAATTTCAGCGATAATCTCCACTTTTTCAGGGGTTAATTTTTTAATTTTCACAACCTCAAACTCCGCGCCCTCTCGCTCCAGATTCTGATCCTCAATCAAGGTATACTCCTCAAGATATTTATCCTCCAAAAGATCGGTGCAGCATTGACGCACTTTTTTAGTTAAAACCTTTTTTAAAAATTCAACCGACACCCCCACCAAGACCACGACCCCAAAACTATAAACCAAAAACCACTGATCCGCTTGGATCTTAAAAAGATAATGATTGCGCGTCTTGAGGACCAAGGCATAAGGCACTCGTTGGGCAAACTGAACTAGATCAATGGTCCGCGCCACATAATGAGCCGTCAGTGGAATTTGTCGAGTCGCCATACCTTATTATAATAGCATCTTTTCCAATTCGCCCCAATTCGGACCGGATTCAAGATCAACCACTAGGGGCACGGAAAATTGATGAACGTTTTCCATCAGATCCTTGACTCGTTGTCCAATGGTTTTGATTAATTCCTTCTTGACTTCAAAAATCAATTCATCATGCACCTGTAAAATCATCTTTACCGGCGCCCCCTCTCCCAAACCATACTCCTCCTCGAGCCAGGTCTGAATTTTAATCATCGCCATTTTCATCAGGTCAGCCGCGCTGCCCTGAATCGGGGCATTGATCGCCATTCTTTCCGCGGCCGCCCGCACCGCCGGCACGCCCGAAGTAATCTCGGGTAGATAACGACGTCGGCCAAAAATCGTTTCCACATAACCCTGACTCGCGGCCAAGGCCTTGGTCTCGTCCATATAATCTTTAATCTCGGGATAGACCTCAAAGTAACGTTGGATAAATTCTCGAGCCTCAACCGGAGAAAAATCAGCGCTCTCGGCCAGGGAGGTCGAACCCATGCCGTAAAGCAAACCAAAGTTAATCGCCTTGGCCGTATAACGTTGCTCTTTGGTCACTTCTTCGGAAGGGACATTCCAAATCTCCGCGGCCGTGGCTCGGTGAATATCGGCCTTTTCTCGAAAGGCAATCAACATTCTTTTCACCCGACCGATTTCCGCGGCCAGGCGCAATTCGATTTGCGAATAATCAGCCGCCAACAGTTGGTAACCCGATTCGGCAATAAAAGCGCGGCGGATCTCACGGCCAAGTTCGGTGCGCACCGGAATATTTTGCAAATTGGGATTGCTGGAAGAAAGACGACCGGTCGCGGTTACCGCTTGATTAAAAGTGGTGTGCAAACGCCCGGTTTCCTTTCTGACTAATTGAGGCAGGGCCTCCACATAAGTGGAAATCAATTTGGATAATTCTCGATGCTCAAAAACCAAATCAATAATCGGATGCGCGCCGCGCAATTTTTCCAGCTCACTGGCCGCGGTGGAGAGTTCGCCGCCCGCGGTTTTGCGCACCCGAGCGGGAATTTTTAACTTCTCAAATAAAATCACCTTCAGTTGAGC
>CAZHKL010000038.1:0-6497 GCA_964532695.1 uncultured Gammaproteobacteria bacterium
GCGCAGGATGGAACTGCGCGGATAAAGAATGGCCGCCAAATCGCCCGAGCACAGAGAGGTTTTTTCCAAAGTGGAAATGATGATGAATTCATGGGGCAGGATTTCAAAATATTGGCCTGGTTTGAGTTTGATCATTTTAAAATATTCAGGATTGGTTTTGACATCAATGTAGTCGGCTCGAATACCTACTCGACCTTCAGCGGTCAGTTGCCAGATCTCGGGAATATAAAAGGTTAGGCCCAGACGAAGGTCAATCGAGTCGGGTTGAAGCTGATAGCCGTCCAAGGCCGGCGCAAATTCTAATTTTCCATTTTCTAAAAATTCGAGGATCTGTTTTTTATTGATAATCATAGATTAGCGGCGAGTTAGTTTTTAACAATTTTATAATGGAGAAAGATAACCTGGGGAGACAAATTTTTGCTTTCAATCAGATTTAGGTCGGTGTCTGTCTTCAGACCCTCAATCAGACCCAGGCCCTGACCAAAAAGTTTTGGTTCAATCGTCAGCTTAATTTCATCAATCAAGCCCGCGGTCAAGAAGAGGCCATTGATAGTTGGGCTGGCGACAATGGCTTCAAGATAGCCTTGGGTCTCGAGATCAGCCAGGATTTTTTTTGGTTCAGCTTGGGTGAATTCAACTGTTCCCTGATCAGTTTCGATTTTTTTATTTTCAATTGGTTTTTGAGTCAGGACGATAATTTTTCGGCCAGGCAGGGGTCGGCCGATCGTTTCCCAGGTTCGACGACCAATGATCAGAACTCCGGCGCGCCGAGTCTCGGTCACAAAAAGTTTTTTATCTTCCCGGCTGCTCCAATTAGTGAATTCATCTTGATGACGCGCCACTTTGCCGTCCACGGTTTGGGTCATCAGCATGGTCACCCTGATCATAGGTCTAGGCCACGACCTGCATCCCTTTGATGGCGGCCAGGGGTTGATATTGGGTTTCTAATTTTTTGACAATCTCCGGCACCAAGGAAAGATCGCCGGCCTCGGCTCGGTCAAAATAGTCAGGTTGAGCCTCAAAGTAAATTGGACCGTGATTATTTTTTCGTTCGGTCAGCTCCCAAGCCTGCGGGAAGTGAATGTCATAGATATGGGCATTGGAAATGGAATGGGTGTATTTGCCGGGCTTGACCCCAAGCTTGGCCGCCAGGAGACAATTCAAAAGAGCGAAGCCGGCCACATCATGCGGCGCGCCCAGCATCATATCGTTGGAACGGATGATGTTGTGCATATGGAGTTTATGGCCAATGATGTTGACGGTAAAGGTGTAGGGACAGGGGATATTTTTTTTGGGTGTGCCCGTGCCCAAACCATCGTCAGCCGGATCCCAGGTGACGATCACCCCATGACGCGAGCCGGGATTTTTTTTTAAATGGGCGACTAAATCTTTTAGTTGGTCGCGGCCAAAATGATGGCGCCAGCGATAACCATAGGCCGCTTTGACCAGGCCGTCTTCTTCCGTGAATTCGTCCCAGATATGGGTGAATTGCTGGAGAAATTCTTCCGGCCGCTGACTGCCTTGAATAAACCAGCATTGTTCAGCCACAAAAAGTTTGATTGGGATTTTGCGCAGGGTCAAAATCGGGAAACCAAAGTCCAGTTCAAAAGTGAGGCCGGGCAGAACCTTGCAGGTGTGTCCAGTGCGTTCGTTATATTCCTCGTAGCCCGTGTTTAAGATCTTCAAAATTGCCTCGCGGTATTGTTGATCAAATTGAGTCATGATTTTAAGCCTGGAAATGGATGGCTGGGCCCATCGAAGAGGCTAGAACCGCGTTTTGAATATAGATGCCCTTGGCCGAAGCTGGTTTGGCCCTCCTGACCGCTTCGAGAAAGACGGTCAGATTTTCCAGAAGTTTTTCCCGCGGAAAAGAGACCTTGCCGATCATCTGGTGCAGATTGCCGGTTTCATCGTTTTTCCAAGAAATTTTGCCGCCTTTCATTTCGGTTACCATTTTTGCCACCTTGGTTCCGACGGTTTCAGTCTTGGGATTGGGCATCAGGCCTTTGGGCCCGAGAATTTTGGCGATCTTGGCCAGTTTTGGCATCAGGCCGGGCGTGGCCACGGCTGCTTCAAAATCAATCCGGCCGCTCCCGGCAATTTCATTGATCAATTCTTCGCCGCCGACCAGATCCGCGCCCGCCTCCTTGGCTTCAGTTTCTTGATCAGCTTCAACAAAAGCCGCGACTCGTTTGCTCTTGCCCAAGCCGTGCGGCAGGATGACCAGGCCGCGAACCTGTTGTTCGGACTTGGCCGGGTCAATGCCCAATTTTAAATGGACCTCAATCGAGGCGTCAAATTTGACGGTTGAGGTTTCTTGGGCCAGTTGGATTGCTTCTTCGGCTGAATAGATTTTTTTGGGTTCGATTTTCGCTTGGACGGCTTGATAACGTTGACTGGACATACGATTTATTCTGAAATTCAATTGCCATTTTCCTTATCCTCCCTCCGTTCTTTTTGAGCGACTCGAAAGTGAAACCAAAAAAGCGGCAGTCCGACCACCAAGAAGGAAAAATCGCGCACGGCCGAGGCGGCTCGGGCCTGGATCCGTTGTTCCAGTTGACGCTTTTGTTCTTCAAGACAAAATTGCTGATCCTGGTCCGCCTTTCGACCTTCTTGATCAGTTGGTTCGGGAACCGGTCGAGGACAGGAAAAATAAAATTCCTCGGCCTTGGGGAAAACCCAGGTTTTGAGTCCCAGATTAATTAGGTCGGCCGTGGAAAAGGAGATCATCAAGAGACCGATCGCGGAGATGACATAAAAATAAAGAGTCCGAATAAGGGAGGTTTTGAGAGCCATAATGATTCAATTATTCAATAATTTCCAAACCCATTTGTCGAGCCGTGCCGGCAATGGTTCGGATCGCGGCTTCAAGATTGTCAGTATTTAAGTCAGGCATTTTCTTTTCCGCGATTTCTTGGATTTGGGCGCGGCTGACCTTGCCCACTTTTTCTTGAAGCGGTTTGCCTGACCCCTTTTCCAGGCCCGCGGCTTTTTTCAAGAGATCAGAAGCCGGCGGTGTTTTACAAATAAAGGAGTAGGTGCGATCTTCATAGACCGTGATGATCACCGGCACGATCTCTCCGGCCCGGTTTTTGGTCGCCTCATTAAAGCGGCTGCAAAATTCCGCAATATTTAAACCATGCTGGCCCAAGGCCGGGCCAACCGGCGGAGCGGGATTGGCCTTGCCCGCGGGGATCTGGAGTTTGATTTGCGTCTTGATGATCTTAGGCATAACTCGAGATGATCATATCTTTTTCACTTGCAGAAAGTCAAGCTCGACCGGCGTTTCCCGGCCAAACATATTGACCAGGACCTTGATTTTGCCGCGGGCCTCGTCAATCTCGCTGACCTTGCCGTCAAAGTTTTTAAAAGGTCCGTCGGTGATGCGCACGGCTTGACCAACCTCGACATCAATCTTATATTCTGGTTCTTCCACCCCCATTCTTTTCTGGAGGGCCTTCATTTCCTCATCCGAAACCGGCGTCGGGATCGTGCCCGTGCCGATAAAACCCGTGACATTGGGCGTGTTGCGGACGACATACCAGGAGTCATCGGTGACAATCATTTCCACCAAAACATACCCTGGAAAGATCTTCTCCTCAACAATTTTCCGTTTGCCGTTTTTGATTTTTATTTTTTTCTCTTTGGGAATCAGGATATTAAAGATCTTGTCTTCCATATCCATGGATTCGATTCGTTGTTTTAAGTTTTCCAAGACATTTTCTTCGTAGCCGGAATAGGTATGGATGGCATACCAACGCCGACCGCGTTGGACAACTTGTTTTGGCATAGGACGAGATTAAGACACTAATTCAATGACCTTTTTTACTCCCCAGCTTAAGATAAAATCAAAAAGACCAATCATGACGGCCAGGGCCAGACTCAAACCAACAACGAGCAGAGAATAACGGATGGTTTCGGTTCGGGTTGGCCAAGCCACCTTTTGCAGTTCTTCAATTGAGGCCTTGAGATAATTGATCAGCGGAGCGAGTAATTTATGCATATTTTTGACTTTTAAAAAACCCCGTGAGGGGCGACTGGGGATAGAGTATCAAGGCCCAATCTCACTGTCAAATCAATTAGATATCCAAGTTCTTGACTGTTTTGGCATGGGTTTGAATGAATCGTTTGCGCGGGGCAACCTCTGAACCCATCAGAACATCAAAGGTTTCATCGGCTTTTTCCGCGTCTTCAATCGTCACTTGTTTGAGGACGCGGGTGGCGGGGTTCATGGTCGTCTCCCATAATTCTACGGGATTCATTTCTCCCAAACCTTTGTATCGTTGAATGGCGGCCCGACGTTCCAGGCTAATTTCAGTTTTGTCCTGTTTTTTGGCGGCCAATTCCTTGAGCGTCTTTTCTTTTTCTTCATCCGTAAAAACATAGCGGGCCTCTTTGCCGATTTGGATTTTATAAAGCGGCGGTTGAGCGATAAAAATATGGCCCTGTTTGATCAGTTCAGGAAAATAGCGATAGAAAAGGGTCAAGAGAAGGGTCCGGATATGCGCGCCGTCAGTATTATGGACGAGGACACCGTTCGCTCCGGCGACAAAGTTGGCATTTCTTTCCACGGTCAGGTCATAGACCCATTCATCTTTGAGGTTAAGTCGGCGGATGTTCGTTACTTGCAGGCCGATGAGATTTTTTGTCCGCAATTTTATCAAATATCGTTTACCCCGAGCCTGATGAGAGGCGAGATGGGCCAGAAGGACGGGGGCGGTGTGATGTCCAATCCAGATCGGTCGAAGGTGGCGGATTTGTTCAAGGTCGGAGAGAAAGATGTCAAAACGTTTGAAATTGCCTCGGTAGGTCTGACCGCGCGAGGTGTGGGTAGTGGGAGGTCTGGAGGTGAGGGTCGGAAAAAATCCGAGCTGGCGGTAAAGGGTCACAATTCCGTCGGCTAGTTTTTTGGAGACAGTACAGTGACCGATTCGGATCGTGGTTTTTTGCTGGTCAGAGTCTTGGGGTTGATACTTTTTGACAATGATAAAACCATCACTCTCGAGCAAACCGCGCAGAAACGCCTGCTGGATATTTGGTTTGGCGCTGAAGATTGATTGAGGCACATATTTTTCCGGCGCGTGTTTACCGAGTAGGCCAAGGGTTTTTAAAATGGTCGCGAAGAGTAGAGAATGGAAATAAAGACAGCTTGAATTTCCTCGACGACTGGGAATGGGCGAGGCGCCCAAAAGACGGTTGATGATTAATGACAGTTTCTCTTCGTAAGTTCTTGATTTTATTGTTCCTAGTGATAATTCAAAACGGTAAGGACTTTTCCTGATGGGTGAGTAGGTGCCGTCGCCGATGAACCAACCTAAAAGATAGGCGAGTTGTTCATCAAGATGAATCACGGCCGGAATCAATTGTGTTTTTCCAATATATCTGATGAGAGCCTTTCCTGAAGGACGAGATGAGGGATTGTTCAGGGGGATAAAAGCGTTACCGATTATTGTCTTTGGCGAGAGGCCGATCGCCCGGAGATACCTTCGAAATTCACGGGCTCGGGGCATAACATTGTCTATTTTAGATTCCCACTGTTGAAGGACAGTGTGATAGAGCCCAAGATGTTTTCCGAGTGTTTTTCGAGAATAACCATTGGCCCTTCGCCTGGCTGCGAGCTGACTCCATTTTTTAGAGGCGAGGTCAATCCAGGCATTGCCTGGCAAGGAAGTCATAGATTTTTTTTCTACAAGACTAGCCAAGAGGGCGCGACTCTTCTCCAGGACTGGTCGGAGATCAAGTTTAATATCTTGATCCAATCGAGGCAAGGTTTGGGGAAGGACGACAAAATCACCGGGCTTGATTTGGTGCCCTTCTTTGAGGGCGAGACGACCATGATCATTGGTATAAATACTATGCCAAGGAGTGAGAGATAGTTTGTGACCACCCGCTGTTTTGATTTCATAAATAGGGGTGCGGCGTCGATGTTTGACCACATTAATTATTGGACGCCATTCTGATTCTTGAGTGAGTTCATTACAGCTTAAGACGCGATACCAGTGGGGAGGAGCGCCGCTTTCGATCCATGATCCAATTTCAGTCAGTTCTAGTTGTTTGGTGAGTGAATTATAGAGCAAAATTGGTGTCTCGCCCGTGACACTATCAGCATCAGTCATCAAGATGATTTTATGATAGCGCAAGCCGCCAATATCAAATTGTTCGCCAAAATTAGCGCCCAAGGCAATGATCAGCGAGCGGACCTCATTATTTTGCAACATTTTATCCAAGCGAGCGCGTTCAACATTTAAAATTTTTCCTCGCAGGGGCAGGATCGCCTGCGTCCGTCGCTCGCGACCCATCTTGCTCGACCCGCCGGCTGAATCTCCCTCGACTAAGAAAAGTTCGCATTCTTTGGGATCGCGGCTGGAACAGTCAGCCAGTTTGCCCGGCAGGGTTAAGCCCTCAAGCACGCCCTTGCGCAGGACAGTTTCCCGAGCGGCTCGAGCCGCGGCGCGCGCTTGAGCCGCCAGCACGCATTTTTCCAGAATCTGTTC